>NZ_JBWKRS010000024.1:0-4835 GCF_059419385.1 Pseudomonas sp. GW821-FHT05H12
CCCCCCCCCCCCCCCCCCCCCCCCCCCCCCCCCCCCCCCCCCCCCCCCCCCCCCCCCCCCCCCCCCCCCCCCCCCCTACAGGGGGGGGCGGGTCAGATGACGCCGCGGGTTTTCAGGGTTTCGATGGCTTCGGCGCTGTAACCGAGCCTGTCGAGGATGGCCTGGCTGTGCTGCCCCAGTGCCGGTACGGCGTCCATGCGCGGGGTGAACGCCGCGTTGCGTGCCGGCGGCAGCAGCGAAGGCAACGGCCCGGCCGGGCTATCAACCTCACGCCAGCTGTCGCGGGCCTTGAGCTGCGGGTGCTCCCACACGCCTTGCATGTCGTTGACCCGCGCACTGGCGATCTGCGCGTCTTCCAGGCGCTGGATCACCGCCTCGGCATCCAGTTGCGCAAAGCGGTCGACGATGATCTGGCGCAGCACCTCGCGGTTGGCCGAACGCTTGAAATTCGCCGAGAAACGCTCATCCGTCGCCAGCTCCGGCGTGAGCAGCACCTTGTCGCAGAACGCCGCCCACTCGCGTTCATTCTGCAAACCGAGCATCACAGTGCCGCCGTCACCGGTGGGAAACGGCCCATAGGGGTAGATCGTCGAATGCGCAGCGCCCGCACGCGGTGGCTGCGGCGCGCCGTCGAACGCGTAGTACATCGGGTAGCCCATCCACTCCACCAGGCTTTCCAGCATGCTCACGTCGATGCGGCTGCCCTTGCCGGTTTTGCCGCGCAGCAGCAAGGCCGAGAGGATGCCGCTGTAGGCGTACATGCCCGCCGAGATGTCGGCGATGGAACAACCGGCCTTGGCCATCTGGTCTTCACCCGGCCCCCCCGTCACCGACAGAAAGCCGCCTTCGCTCTGGATCAGCAGGTCATAGGCCTTCTTCTTTTCATACGGCCCGCCTTCGCCATAACCGGAAATGTCGCAGACAATCAGCCGCGGAAAACGCTCATGCAGCGCCTCGAACGACAGGCCCATGCGTGCCGCCGCGCCGGGCGCCAGGTTCTGCACCAGCACGTCGGCGTCGCCCAGCAGGGTCTCGAGAATAGCGCCCGCCTCGTCCTGCTTGAGGTCCAGGGCCAGGCTTTCCTTGGAGCGGTTGGTCCACACGAAATGCGAGGCCAGGCCGCGCACGCGTTCGTCGTAGCCCCGGGCAAAGTCGCCGGCGCCCGGGCGCTCGACCTTGATCACCCGCGCCCCCAGGTCCGCCAATTGGCGGGTGCAGAATGGTGCGGCAATCGCATGTTCCAGGCTGACGACGGTGATGCCGTCCAGTGGTCGTTGGTTAGTCATGATGATCCCTCAAAGCCAATCGGCCATGGACGCGGCGTTGCGCAAATCCCAGACCTTCTCGATCAAGGCGCTGGCCTGGGCCGGCGTGCGGGCCGCGCTGAAGTGGGTGAGGCGCTGGAACTTGTCCGCCAGCTCGGCACGGCTCAGGGTGTTGCCCGGGTCGCCCTTGGGTTCGTCGATGGCACCACGCAGCGTGCGGCCATCCGTGGTGGTGACCGTGACGCGGCCGAGCCAGCGCTGGGGGTAGGCGCCGTCGACTTCGGGGTCGAGGGTCATGCTGACCTTGTCGCGAAAGGTAGCGACAGCCGGGTCGTTCAACGCCCGTTCGTGAAACTCGGTGAGGCCCGCCTTGCCATGCACGGCGATCAGGCCAAGCACGGTGCCCATGGAGAACTTGGCCTGATGCACAGAGGCCGGCACCTTCACCCGGCCGAGCACGTCGATGGCGCCTTGGTGCACGTGGGTTTGCACGCGAACAATCTGCTCGGCGTGCAGGCCTTCGCGCTGCATCAGGTCCAGCAAGGCATCGGCGGCCGGATGGGTGTGGCGGCACGAAGCGTGGAACTTGAACGAGGTTTCCAACAGCGCCCAACGGCTGCCGAGGTTGGCGGACAGCTTGGCAGGTTCGGCATCCGTGGACATGCCTGCGGCCAACCCTTGATCACCTTCAAGAATGTTGCGCGCACCGGTCAGCCCGTCGGCCGTCAGGTAAGCGGCCAGCAGACCATCCGCCGCTGCCTTGGCGGTGTGCAGTTGCTTGGAGTCGGCGGCATCACGCAGGAACTCCCACAGCCCAGCCGCCTGGGTGCCGGCGCTGCCGAGCAGGTTGATGAATTGTTCTTCGTTGAAATCCAGCAGCTTGCCCACCGCCACAGCGGCGGCGAGCGTGCCGACAGTGGCCGTGGTGTGGAAGATGCGGTAGTGGGAACGCCCCATGAATTCGCCGATGCGAATACCCGCCTCATAACCGGCCACCGATGCCAGCAGCAGGTCGCGGCCGGATTTGCCGAGGTCTTGTGCTGCGGCCAACGCCGCCGGAAACACCACGGTGGCCGGGTGCAGCACCGAGCTGTTGTGCAGGTCGTCCTGCTCCACCAGGTGGGATGAGGCACCGTTGACCAGCGCAGCAAAATAGGCGCTGCTGCTGCCGCCACTGACGATCACTTGGGCTGGGCCACTGGCAGGGCCCATCTTCTGCGCATAACGTTCGAACAACGGGATCGGGTGCGCACCTTTACTGGCCAGAGCTGAAGCCAGCCAGTCCAGGTAAAGGTCTTCGGTGCGCGCCAGCACGTTTTCAGGCAGTTGCGCGTAATTGAGCTCCGCGAGGAACCGGCACAGCGCTTGGGTATGGCTCATGGTCGGCCCCTCAGAAGCTGCGTGGCAGTTCGAGCAGGTGCTCGGCCACGTAGGACAGGATCAGGTTGGTGGAGATCGGCGCCACCTGGTACAGGCGGGTCTCGCGGAATTTGCGTTCCACGTCGTACTCGCAGGCAAAGCCGAAACCGCCGTGGGTTTGCAGGCAGGCGTTGGCCGCTTCCCAGGACGCCTTGGCCGCCAGGTACTTGGCCATGTTGGCGCTGGCCCCGGCATTACGGCCGCTGTCGTATTCCTCGCAGGCACGCCAGCGCATCAGGTCGGCCGCTTCGATTTCGATATGGGCTTCGGCAATCGGGAACTGCACGCCTTGGTTCTGCCCGATGGGCCGGCCAAACACCACGCGGTCGCGGGCATAGGCGCTGGCTTTTTCGATGAACCAACGGCCGTCACCGATGCATTCGGCGGCGATCAGCGTGCGCTCGGCGTTGAGGCCGTCGAGGATGTACTTGAAGCCCTTGCCCTCCTCGCCAATCAGGCTGTCGGCGGGCAGCTCCAGGTTGTCGAAGAACAGCTCATTGGTTTCGTGGTTGACCATGTTGGCGATGGGCTGCACGGTGAGGCCGTTGCCGCTGGCCTCGCGCAGGTCCACCAGGAAGATCGACATGCCTTCGGATTTTTTCTTCACCTCGGCCAACGGCGTGGTGCGCGCCAACAGGATCATCAGGTCGGAATGCTGGATGCGCGAGATCCACACCTTCTGGCCGTTGATCACGTACTTGTCGCCACGCTTGATCGCGGTGGTCTTGATCTTGGTGGTGTCGGTGCCGGTGGTGGGCTCGGTTACGCCCATCGACTGCAGGCGCAATTCGCCGCTGGCCAGCTTGGGCAGGTAGAAACTTTTTTGTGCTTCGCTGCCATGACGCAGCAGGGTAAACATGTTGTACATCTGACCGTGCACGGTGCCGGAGTTGCCGCCGCAACGATTCACTTCTTCAAGGATCACCGAGGCTTCGGCCAGGCCCAGGCCCGAACCGCCATACTCCTCAGGAATCATCGCCGACAGCCAGCCGGCGTCGGTCAGGGCCTTGACGAAGGCTTCCGGGAAGCCTTTTTCTTCATCGATCTTGCGCCAGTAGGCGGCGTCGAATTCGGCGCACAGGGCACGCACACCTTCGCGGATGGCATTGAGTTCTTCATTGTCATGGGGGTTCATTTACGGCTCTCCGCCTGTTGTTCTCTGATTATTCGAAATGCACGTGTGCGGTCTGCGCCAAGCCATCGCCGTTACCCGCCCACAGCTCGGCAACGCCGGTTTCAGTGATGCGCCCGCCGACTTCAAAAGCCTGCGGCGCGATCAACGGGCGCACACCGCGATAGGCGAAACGGCACAGGGTCTTGTCGGGGTGGGCACGACAGAAGGCGCGCAGGTTCAAGGTGGCGATCAGCGGCCCGTGCACCACCAGCCCGGCGTAGCCTTCGGTGCCGGTCACATAGGGGTAGTCGTAGTGAATGCGATGGCCGTTGAAGGTCACGGCGCTGTAGCGAAACAGCAAGGTGGGGGTGGGCTCGACGGCTTCGCGCCATTCGCCGGCCGCCAGGGCCCCACCACTGCCCTGCTTGGGGGGCGTGGGCTCGCGGTAGACGATGTCCTGTTCTTCGCGGATGGCCAGGCGGCCTTGCTGGGAGTAGTCGTGGCGCACGGTGACGAACAACAGCGAACCGCTGCGACCGGTTTTTTCTTCGACCTGGGTGATGGTGGATACGCGGGTGGCCGCTTCGCCGGCCCGCAGGGGGTGCAGGAATTCGAGACGCCCACCGGCCCACATGCGGTTGCGATTGTCGGCCGGAGGCAGGAAGCCGCCTCGGGCCGGATGGCCGTCGCTGCCCAGCGCTGCTTCTGGCACCGGGTCCTGGAAAAAACACCACTGCCACAGCGGGGGCACGGGCGCGCCGTCTTCAGGCACGGGTTCACCGAACGTGGCGGCAATGCGTTTGAGCAGGTTATGGCTCAAATGGTCGTGGGCGGTTTCGCTTCGGCCGATCCAGTCTGTGACGCTCATCGGGTGCAGGTCCTCTGGCAGTGGGTGTCTGCCCCGGATCATGCAAGCGCGTGCCCGTTCTGAGAATTTGCATTTCAATAAAGCAGCGTTCGGTTATGCTGAACGCCATCTACCCTGTAGGAGCCGGGGGGGGGGGGGGGGGGGGGGGGGGGGGGGGGGGGGGGGGGGG
>NZ_JBWKRS010000024.1:4844-60769 GCF_059419385.1 Pseudomonas sp. GW821-FHT05H12
CGGCGATCGCGGTGTGTCAGGGTGACTGCGATCGCCGGCAAGCCGGCTCCTACAGTTCTGGAATGCCTGGGAGTTTTGCATGCACTTCGATCTCGCTGACCTGCGTCTGTTTATCCATATCGCCGAATCCCCCAGCCTCACCCAGGGCGCGAAGCGGGCGTTCCTCTCGCCAGCCGCCGCGAGTGCGCGGATCAAGGCGCTGGAAGGCCAGTTGGACACGCGCCTGCTCTACCGTGACAGCCGGGGCGTGGAAATCACCCCGGCCGGCGAGCGGCTGCTGCACCATGCGCGGTTGATCATGCGCCAGGTGGATTACCTCAAAAGCGAGTTCACCCAATACGGCGTGGATTCGGCCGGGCACATCCGCATCTTCGCCAACACCACGGCCGTCACCGAGTTCCTGCCGGAAGTGCTGGCGGGTTTCTTGTCCAAGCGCCCCGGGGTGACGGTGGACCTGCAGGAACGCCTGTCCCGGGATATCGTGCGCGGCGTGCTGGACGGCACCAGCGACATGGGCATCATCGCCGGGCCCGTGGAAGCAGCGGGTTTGCAGGTGCTGCATTTCAGCACCGACGAACTGGTGCTGATGGTACCCGTGGACCACCCCTTGGCCGGCCACGCCAAGGTCACCCTGGAACAGACCCTCGCCTTCCAGCACATCGGCCTGCACGAAGGCAGCACGCTGCTGAGCTTTTTGCGCGAACACGTGGAGCGCATCGGCAAGCATTTGTCGCTGCGTATCCAGGTCTCGAGTTTCGAGGCGATCTGCCGGATGGTCGAGGCGGGCGTGGGGATCGGGATTATTCCGGAGTCCGCTGCCGTGCGGCACAGCCGGACCATGCAACTGGTCGCGGTCAAGCTGGACGAGCCCTGGGCGATTCGCGAGCGCAGCATCCTGGTGCGCGAGCTGGAAGCCTTGCCGGGGACGATCCGCGCACTGATCGCCACCTTGATGCCCGAGAGCGCCTAAGCTCAACAGTCACCTTGCCAAAGGAGACAACCATGCATTTAGAAGGATCCTGCCATTGCGGCGCCGTGACGTTCAGCCTAACGAGTGATCACCCCTACCCTTACCAGCGTTGCTACTGCTCGATCTGTCGCAAGACCGGCGGCGGTGGCGGCTACGCGATCAACTTGGGCGGCGACGCTTCAAGCCTGAAAGTACGCGGGCGCAAATACATTTCGATCTACCACGCCAGGCTCAAGCCGGACGGCGCCAGCCGCGCCCATGCGAGCACGGCCGAACGACACTTCTGCTCGCAGTGCGCCAGCGCCTTGTGGGTGTTCAGCCCCGAGTGGCCGGAGCTGATCCACCCGTTTGCCTCGGCCATCGACACGCCGTTGCCGGTGCCGCCGGAGCACACGCACCTGATGCTGGGCTCCAAGGCACCCTGGGTTGAAGTGAGCGTGCGCAAGGGCGACCTGCAGTTCGACGAATACCCCGAAGAGTCCATCGCCCAATGGCATGAGCGATTGGGACTGGCCCGTTAACAGTCTTTGACAGTTTCCCGACAAAGCTCTCAAAGATTGTGGGCAAGCGCGGCCCTAGCATTCGAGCATCCAAACCACCATCCGGGTGCTCTTCATGTTTCGCACATTGCGCGGTATTCCACTGCTGGGTTGCCTGCTGGGCAGTATCGGGTGCCATGGGCAACCGCCTGCCCCGCCGCCGATTCCCAAGGGTGACTACGGCGCGATCATTCGCTACCTGCAGGCGCGCATTCCCCGGGACATGGCCCGGGAGAATGTGCCCGGGCTGTCCATTGCCCTGGTCAATGGCCAGGAACTGATCTGGGCCCGAGGGTTTGGGCTGGCCGACAAAGCCCAAGGCGTGCCGGTCACGCCCAATACGGCGTTCCGCGCCGGGGGCATTTCCAAGCTGCTGACCGCCACAGCGGCCCTGCAACTGGTGGAGCAGCAACGCCTGACGCTGGATGCGCCGATCCAGCAGACCCTGCGCGAGTTCTACGTGCGTTCGCGCTTTCATACCGACCAGGCCGCCGCTGACCGCGATATCACCTTGCGCCGTTTGCTCAGCCATCAATCCGGCTTGCCCAGCGAACACCTGCGCGACCTGCGCAGCAGCTTTGCCATGGGGCAGATGCCGGCGCGCGTGTCGGGTGTGTGGCTGAGCAGCCCGCCCGGCTCCCAGGTGGCCTATTCCAACCTCGGTTACTCGTTGGTCGGCGCGGCCATCGAGCGCAGCAGCGGCAAAAGCTTCGAGGCCCAATTGCAAAACAGTCTGCTCAAGCCGCTGCAGATGAAGCAGTCGAGTTTTGTCGGCACCCGCGCCGAACTCGGCTATCGCGCCCTGGGTTACGAGGATGGCGTCGCGAGTACCGACGCCCAGGTGCGCGACCTCGCTGCGGGCGGTCTGTGGACCAGTCCCAAAGACCTCGCGCATTACGTGCAGATGTTGTTCGCCCAAGGCGTCTACAAAGGCAGCCCGGTGTTGAGCCGTGCTTCGATCGACGACATGTTCACCCAGCAAAACACCGGCAACGCCCTGGACTTCGATTGTCAGGTAGGGCTGGCCTGGTTCCTTGCGCCCTGTGGCGACGAGCCGATTGGCCCAGGCGTGCGCACCTATCAGCACAGCGGTGGTGGCGATGATTTTGCCGCGCAACTGACCCTGCTGCCCGACCAGCAACTGGCCGTGATCATCATGGCCAACGACAGCAACGCCGAGGACATGGTGGTGTCGTTGTCCACTGACACCCTGCGCATGATGCTGCAGGCACAAACCGGCGACCCGGTATGCGCCGACGACTGCCAGGCGCCCACCCACGGTCTCAAGCTGCGCCATGTGCCGGCGGCCGTCGACCGCAAGCGCCTGGCCGGTTTTTACGCGACGGCGTGGGGCGTGTTCCGGATCAAGGATGAACCTGATCGGTTGACCGGCGAGTTGGCCGGGTTCGATTTCGAATTGCTGCGTGACGATCACGGCTGGCTGCGGGCGCAGAAGAAAATCCTCGGTTTCTGGCTAAAAGACCTCGGCGAACTGGGCCGCGTGCAGCTGGATGTGGTGACGGTACAGGGCCGCCAGATGCTCACCGCCCGCAGCCACGGCCAGCGCATTGCCATTGGCGAACGCATCAATCCGCCGCCCCTGCCCCTGGCCTGGGCTGACACCATCGGCACCTATCAAGTGCTCAATACCCATGAGCCCGACGCGCCCTTGAGCGGGATCAGCGTGCGCCTGGAAGAAGGTTTCCTGGTGATTCGCGGCCAACTGCATGACGAGCCACTGACCGACTACATCCTGCTCCCCGTCGACAACGCCCACGCGGTATTGGCCGGCAACGGCTATGGCCTGGGCGACACCGTGAGCCGCCAGGTCAACGGCTTGAGCGCTTCGGGCTACTCCTTCAAACGCACGCATTCCCCCAACAACCCTCTGATTTTCTAATACGGAAGACCACCCTGATGCGCTCAAGAAACCTTTGCCTGTCGCTGACCTCGCTGTGCCTGCTCGCGGGGGCCAATACGGCATTTGCCGACGACTGGGAATACAGCCTCAAGGCTGGCGTGGCCAATGCGCCGCGCTACAGCGGCAGCGACGAACGCATGACCGCGCCGCTGCTAGGCGGCAAAGTCGTCAGCCCCTGGGGCATTTTCCTCGACACCGATAAGGGCCTGGGCTGGGGTTATGAAGGTAATGCCTTGAGCTTCAGCGCCTATGTCGGCGCCAGCGGCTCGCGCAAGGATAAAAATGACAGCCTGCACGCAGGCTCCAAGCGCCTCAAAGGCATGGGCGAGATCAAGTCACGCCCGCAGTTGGGTGTGAGCGCCAGCTACAACCTGGGCGGCGTGATCGTGGGGGCGACGCTGGAACATGCGCTCAAGGAAAACGATCGCAAGGACACCGGCAAGGCCTATACCCACCTGGAGTTGAGCCTGGGTACCAACCTGTATGAAGGCCGCTATGGTTCAGTCGATGCCGGCCTGAGCAGCCACTTCGGCGACCGCGAGTACTTGCAGACCTGGTACGGCGTGACCACCGGCCAGGCGGCGCAAAGCCGCTTCAAGGAATACAAGGCTGGCGCGGGCAACATCAGCAATGGCATGAACCTGACCTGGAGCGTGCCGATCAGCGAACACACCCAGTTCTCGACCTTGCTGGACGTGCAGTACCTGGCAGATGAAGCGGGCAAGAGCCCGATTGTGGAGCGACGGTTGCAGACGTCGGTGATGGGAATGGTCGAGTACACCTTCTGACCTGACAGCTGTGAGCTGGCTTGCCGGCGATGGCGGTGTATCAGTGACGAATGATGCTGTCTGAACCACCGCTATCGCAGGCAAGCCAGCTCCCACATTTGATCGCCGCGCCTCTCGAGGAGCCCACCTTACCTGTAGGAGCCGGCTTGCCGGCGATGGCGGTGCATCAGTCACGAACGAGCTGGCTGAACTACCGCTATCGCCGGCAAGCCGGCTCCTACAGGGGGTGGTGTTTGCAGGCAGTAGGTTATTCGGCGTACGCCCAGGTCATGCGGAACGATGCCCCGCCCCATTCCGAATCCAGCACTTCCACCTGCCCGCCGTGCCACTGGCTGACGCGCTGCACCAGCGCCAGGCCCAGGCCGAAGCCGCCGGTGCGGCGGTCGCGGCTGGCGTCCAGGCGCATGAAGGGTTCGAAAATCTTGGCCCGGCCGTCCAGCGGTACGCCCGGGCCATCGTCGTTGACCCGCACTTCGTAGCCGCTGCCGAACTTGATCAGCGACACCTCCACGCGTCGCTCGGCATAGCGGATGGCATTGCGCAGCAGGTTGATCACCGCACGCGCCATGAAGCGCGGTTCGATCTGGATGAAATCCACCTCGCAGGTGCGCAACGACAACTGCACACCGGCCGCCTCGGCCTCCAGCGCCACGCTGCCGATCACGCTGTCGAGCCAACTGTGGGCCTCGATGCTTTCCCGGGTGACCTGGGTGGCACCGCGCTCCAGACTGGCGTAGGTCAGCAGTTCCGAGACCATTTCCTCCAGCTCGCCGAGGTCGGCATACATGTCGGAAATCAGCTCGCGGCTCTGGCGCGGATCAGCCTGTTGCTTGAGTTGGTCCAGCTCGAACGACAACCGCGCAATCGGTGTGCGCAGCTCATGGGAGACGGCATTGGTCAGTTCGCGCTGGTTGGCGATCAGGCTTTCGATACGCTCGGCCATCTGGTTGAAGTGCCCGGCCAGTTCGCGCACGGTGGAGCGGCGCGGCAGCAGGATGCGTGAACCCAGGTCGTTGTCGCCGAACCGTTGCGCGGCCAGGCGGATATGCTCCAGGTCGCGCCAATGGGGGCGTACCCAGAAATACAACACGATCGCCAGGCTCACGCCCAGGAAACCGTAGGCCCACAGGTACAGCCACTTGGGCTCTTCCGGCAGCTTGATGTCCAGCAGTTGCGGGCCACCGTCGATATTCGTGATGAACTCCATGAAGTCCCCACGCACCACCAACTGGCCGTCGGCGAGCAGCTTTTGCTCGCGCTCGTTGAGGGCCATGGCATCGCGTTCCACCAGTTTGAGGTGCAAGCCGTAATGGGGTTGCAACTCGGCCAGGCGCACCTCACGGGCCGCGCCCTGCAACGGGCGCAGTTGCTCCACCACGCCATAGGCCGGGCCGCGCAGCGCTTCACGGTTATAGACTTCGTTGGCTTCGGGCAGCAGTTCGTCGAAGGTGTAGTTGACCAGCCAGATCGCCCCGGCCAACCCCAGCGCCAGGATCACATACAGGCGCAAAAACAGCCGTAGCATCTAGACCTCCCACGCAAAGGGATTGAACAGGTAGCCCTTGCCCCAGATGGTCTTGATGCACACCGGTTCCCGGGGGTTGTCGTTGAGCTTGCCGCGCAGCTTGCTGATGTACACGTCAACGCTGCGGTTAAGGCCGTCGAAGGCGATGCCACGCATGCGGTTGAGGATGTCATCGCGCGAGAGGATGGTGCCGGAGTGGCTGGCCAGCAACCACAGCAGCTCGAATTCCATAGTGGTGAGGTCGACCTTCTCGTCGCCCAGGCTGACCACCCGGCAGCTGCGGTCGATCGACAACCGGCCGAACTCCAGGGAGCCGCGTACCGTGGGTTCGGGCACTTGGCGACGTTGCAAGGCACGCAAGCGGGCGAGCAGCACGGGCGGCTTGATGGGTTTGATCACGTAGTCGTCGGCACCGGACTCCAGGCCCAGGATATGGTCCAGGTCATCTTCCTTGGCGGTGAGGATCACGATGGGCGTGTCGGACACGTTGCGGATTTCGCGGCACACGTGCAGGCCGCTCTGGCCCGGCAACATCAAGTCGAGCACGACGATTTTTGGCTTGAAATCGAGAAACGCCGCCAAGGCTTCATCACCCCGGTGCACCACCCGCACCTCAAAACCGTGTTGCGACAGAAAGTGCGCGATCAGCCCCGCCAGCTTTTCATCGTCCTCGACGAGCAGAACCTTGCCCAGACCCAGGTTTTCCATAAATTCTCAGTGTGGATGCGCGAATTGAAGTGTGCGCATTATAGGTGGCAAGCCGAGGCACAGAAGCGGTTGGCCATTACGCGCCGACGAAGCTTCATGCTTTTAAGAGTTTTTAACAAATACCCCGCACTCTTTAACGCCATTCACAGGGAGTTGTATGCGCAAGGATTACCTGGCGTTCTTTGTTTCGCTGTTTTTATCTCGGCTGGCAGACCAGATTCTGCTGTTTATCGTGCCGTTGATCGTGTTCCAGAGCACTGGGAGCGTTTCCTGGGCCGGTCTCGCGTTTTTTGTCGAGTCGCTGCCGCGCTACCTGGCGTTTCCGGTGTGCGGGGCATTGTGCGACAAGTACCCGCCCGCGCGCATCCTGCATATCAGCCAGGTTTACCGGGCACTGGCTTGTGTGGCGGCGGTGGCGTTGTACGGCATGTTCGACGGTATCCACTGGATCGTACTGCTCTCGGCGTTGTGCGGGGTATTGACCACCCAGGGCATCATGGCCCGCGAAGTGCTCATGCCCCACGTCTTCGCGCAGTACAGCTATGCCAAGACCCTGTCCTATTCACAAATCGCCGACCAGAGCGGGCTGGTGCTGGGCCCGCTGGTGGCGGCGCTGATGCTGGAGGTGTGGGCGTGGCACCTGGTGGTGCTGGGGGTGGCCGGGCTGTTTGTGATGGCCGATGTGGCGATGCGCGTGTGGCAACGCCACAGCACGGTGAACCTGCAAGTCTTTGCCCAGCATCGGGATATCTGGCTGCAACCGTTGCGCACGGCGCTGGGGCATATCCGCAACCTGGCGGAGTTGAAGCGCGTAATCACCCTGGCCGTGGGCGTGAACCTGATCATCGGCGTGACCCTGGCCACTTCGGCGGCGATGGTCACCGGCCAGTTTGGTGCGGGCAAGGACGGCTATGCCGTGCTGCAGGCGGCCGGCGCCGGGGTGACCATCGTCATCCTGTTTTACCTGGCGCGCGCGACATTGCCCCTGAAGGTGCTGGGCGGCCTGTCGTATTCGATGATTGCCGTGGGTGCACTGATCATGGCGATCAGCCCCAACCTGTGGGCCTACGCCCTGGGGTTCCTGCTGGTGACCGGCTTCGACAAGATGTTCAACGTGTACATGCGCAGCACGCGGCAACGGGTGATCCCGGTGCAGGACTTCGGCAAGACGGTGGGCGTGATCACCCTGTTCAACAACTTGGCCCAACCACTGGCCGGTTTGCTGATTGCCGTGTTGGCGGCGCCCCTGGGCACGCAGACGGTGATCCTGCTGTTGACCGGGATCACCGCGCTGATCGGTGTGGCCGTGGCGTCAGGCTGGCACGCCACTGTGAAAGCGGAACTCGACGTCGGGTGACTCGATCAGCTCCTGCTCGGCCGCCCTCACCCGCTCGATCACTTGGGCGACATCCTTGGCGTCACCGTACTGGTAGGCCAGTTTCAGGTACCCCTGGAAGTGCCGGGCTTCGCTTTTCAGCAAACCGAAGTAGAACTTGCCGAGTTCTTCGTCCAAATGCGGCACCAGTGCTTCGAAACGCTCGCAACTGCGCGCTTCGATAAACGCGCCGACCACCAGCGTGTCCACCAACTTGACCGGCTCGTGGGTGCGCACCACTTTGCGCAATCCCGAGGCATAACGCCCGGCATTCAGTTGGCGCAGCTCTATTTTGCGCTTTTTCATCAGGCGCATGACTTGTTCGTGGTGCACCAGTTCTTCCCGGGCCAGGCGCGACATCATGTTGATCAGGTCGACATGGCTGTAGTACTTGGCGATCAGGCTCAGGGCGGTGCTGGCGGCTTTGAATTCGCAGTTCTTGTGGTCGATCAGCAGGGTTTCCTGATCGGCCAGTGCGGCCTGGACCCAGGCGTCGGGGGTGCGGCAGCCGAGGAATTCGTGGATTTCGGGCAGGTTCATCGGGCTCACGGGCAAAAGGATCACAAAAGGGCGCCGATTATACCGACCACGCCGCAGACCACCAGCCACCGCCCTTGATGTGCATCAACATGACGGCGGCGTGGCAGCAACTATAGTTGTTGCACGCCCGCCCTCTTCCTGGAGTCCCCGATCATGCAAGCCATCCGCAGCATCCTGGTGGTCATCGAGCCCGAGCATTCGGAAAGCCTGGCCCTCAAGCGTGCCAAGCTGATCGCCGGGGTGACCGGCGCGCACCTGCATTTGCTGGTGTGCGACAAGAAACACGAGCACTCGGCGCTGCTGAGCCTGCTCAAGGCCGGCTTGCTGGAAGACGGCTACAGCGTGACCACCGAACAGGCGTGGAACGACAGCCTGCATGAGACCATTATCGATGTGCAGCAAGCCGAGGGCTGCGGGCTGGTGATCAAGCAGCACTTTGCCGACAGCCCGCTGAAAAAGGCCCTGCTGACCCCGGCCGACTGGAAACTGCTGCGCTACTGCCCGACACCGGTGCTGCTGGTCAAGACTGCCACGCCGTGGGCGGGCCGGGTGATCCTGGCGGCGATCGACGTGGGCAACAACGACGGTGAGCACCGTTCGCTGCACAATTCGATCATTGACCATGGCTTTGATATCGCCCACCTGGCCAAGGCGCAACTGCATGTGATCAGTGCCCACCCGTCGCCCATGCTGTCGGCGGCCGACCCTACCTTCCAACTCAAGGAAACCATCGAGGCGCGCTATCGCGAGCAATGCAGGGCGTTTCAAGCGGAGTTCGATGTGGATGACAAACACCTGCACATCATGGAAGGACCTGCGGATGTGCTGATTCCGCATACCGTGCACCAATTGCAGGCGGCAGTGACGATTATCGGCACGGTGGCGCGTACGGGTATTTCGGGGGCGTTGATCGGCAATACGGCCGAGGTGGTGCTGGATGCGGTGGAGAGCGATGTGCTTGTGCTCAAGCCGCAGGCGTTGATGGATCATCTGGAAGAACTGGCGTCTCAGCAATAACGCGTCCTCTGTAGGAGCCGGCTTGCCGGCGATGGGGGCCTTTGTCTTTGCGCAAAACAAACAGGCCCCATCGCCGGCAAGCCGGACTCCTACAAAGAGCTGAGTGCATCCTTGAGAAACCCGGGGGCGATGTAGCGCTGGTAATGCGCCTCGGAGAGGATAAAAAACTCGCGATCAATGGCATCGCGCAAATCCGGCAAAGGCCAATCGCGAAACTCGGGCAACAGCACCATGCCATAGGCCTCCAGATTATTGATCACCCGAGCCCCGCGAGCGATCAACTGGTAGGCCCAGCAGTATTCGGACTGGTGCGGCACGAAGCGGATCTTGCGCTGCTCCAACTGCCCGCGCAGGGTCTTGGGGTCAAAAACCTCCAGTTTTCCGGCCATCACCTGCACCAACAGCTGCTCCAACCGCAGCCAGACCGCACGTTTTTCCTCTTCGCCGTAGCCATTCCACTGGATCACCTCATGGTGGAAGCGCTTGCAGCCTCGGCACACGAGATCGCCGTAGACCGTGGAGCACAGGCCGACGCAGGGGGTCTTGATGGTTTGGTTGGACATGGGCAACAACACGCCGATCAGCGAAACAATGCGCCATGTTAGCCCTTTGTCTAACGGCGATCACCCCGCAAACTTGGTTAGGCAACTTACCTTTAGAAATTTTTTGCCGTAGAATCATCCGGCCTTGTAAGGCGCCAATAATCCATTGGAAGCTGTTTTCAAAGCGTCACGAGCACAGTCGTTCCTTCAGAGCGGTGTTGGCGACGGTTATTTACGCGGTAAATAGCCAGCGCCAACCCTCATCAGCTCCGCTCTGCAGGCGTAAAACTTTGAAAGCAGCTTCTGTGAGGAATGCCGGCAGCGCTGGCTTTGCGGCCCAAAAAGCCCCCGAGCGCATGCGTGCCGTTCATTTCTGGATGAGCGTCCCGTGGGACCACTGATGAGGGTAATAACTGTGCTTGAAGCCTACCGCAAACATATCGAAGAGCGTGCAGCACTGGGTATCGTTCCCCAGCCGCTTAACGCCGAACAAACCGCAGGCCTGGTCGAGCTGCTGAAAAATCCTCCGGCTGGCGAAGAAGAATTCCTCGTTGACCTGATCACCAACCGCATTCCACCAGGTGTTGACGAAGCTGCCTACGTCAAGGCCGGTTTCCTGTCTGCCCTGGCCAAGGGCGAAGCCACTTCCCCCCTGATCAGCAAACAGCGCGCCGTTGAACTGCTTGGCACCATGCAAGGCGGCTACAACATCGTGACCCTGGTCGAGCTGCTGGACGACGCCACCCTGGCACCTGTCGCCGCGGCCCAACTCAAGCACACCCTGTTGATGTTCGATGCGTTCCACGACGTGGCTGAAAAAGCCCGTAACGGCAACGAGCACGCCAAAGCCGTAATCCAGTCCTGGGCTGACGGCGAGTGGTTCCGCAACCGCCCTACCCTGGCCGACAAGATCAGCCTGCGCGTCTTCAAGGTGACCGGCGAAACCAACACCGACGACCTGTCGCCTGCGCCTGACGCCTGGTCCCGCCCAGACATCCCGCTGCACGCCCTGGCCATGCTGAAAATGGCTCGCGAAGGCATTGTGCCGGACGAGCAAGGCAAGACCGGCCCGATGAAGCAGATCGAAGAAATGCGCGGCCAAGGCTTCCCGATCGCCTACGTGGGCGACGTGGTCGGCACCGGTTCGTCGCGTAAGTCGGCCACCAACTCCGTGCTGTGGTTCTTCGGCGACGACGTTCCGTACGTGCCGAACAAGCGCGCCGGCGGTTTCTGCTTCGGCAGCAAGATCGCTCCAATCTTCTACAACACCATGGAAGATGCGGGCGCACTGCCAATCGAATTCGACGTTACCAACATGAACATGGGCGACGTGATCGACCTGTACCCGCATGCTGGCAAAGTCTGCAAACACGGCACCGACGAAGTCATCACCACCTTCGAAATGAAGACCCCGGTGCTGTTGGACGAAGTCCGTGCTGGCGGCCGTATCCCGCTGATCATCGGTCGCGGCCTGACCGACAAGGCACGTGCAGAGCTGGGCTTGGGCCCGACCGACCTGTTCAAGCTGCCTGAAGCGCCTGTCGATACCGGCAAAGGCTTCACCCTGGCACAGAAAATGGTGGGCAAGGCGTGCGGCCTGCCGGAAGGCAAAGGCGTTCGTCCTGGCACCTACTGCGAGCCGAAGATGACCACCGTGGGCTCTCAGGACACCACAGGTCCCATGACCCGTGACGAACTGAAAGACCTGGCGTGCCTGGGCTTCTCGACCGACCTGGTGATGCAGTCCTTCTGCCACACCGCGGCCTATCCAAAGCCGATCGACGTGACCACCCACCACACCCTGCCTGACTTCATCATGACCCGTGGCGGTGTATCGCTGCGTCCAGGCGACGGCATCATCCACAGCTGGCTGAACCGCATGCTGCTGCCGGACACCGTGGGTACCGGTGGTGACTCCCACACCCGTTTCCCGATGGGCATCTCGTTCCCGGCCGGTTCTGGCCTGGTCGCGTTCGCCGCAGCCACTGGCGTCATGCCACTGGACATGCCGGAATCGATCCTGGTGCGCTTCAAAGGCAAGATGAAACCTGGCATCACCCTGCGTGACCTGGTTCATGCCATTCCTTACTACGCGATCCAGTCGGGTCTGCTGACCGTAGAGAAGAAAGGCAAGAAGAACGCCTTCTCCGGCCGCATCCTGGAGATCGAAGGCCTGAACGACCTGACGCTGGAACAAGCGTTCGAGCTGTCCGACGCCTCGGCTGAACGTTCGGCTGCCGGTTGCACCATCAAGCTGTCCAAAGAGTCCATCACCGAGTACCTGAACTCCAACATCACCCTGCTGCGCTGGATGATCGGTGAAGGCTACGGCGATGCACGTACCCTGGAACGTCGTGCCCAAGCGATGGAAGCCTGGGTCAAGAACCCTGAGCTGATGGAAGCCGATGCCGACGCCGAATACGCCGAAATCATCGAGATCGACCTGAACGACATCAACGAGCCTATCCTCTGCGCACCGAACGACCCGGACGATGCCCGTCTGCTGTCGAGCGTTGCTGGCGAGAAGATCGACGAAGTGTTCATCGGTTCGTGCATGACCAACATCGGTCACTTCCGCGCTGCCGGTAAGCTGCTGGAACAGGTCAAGGGTCAGCTGCCAACCCGTCTGTGGCTGTCGCCGCCGACCAAGATGGACGCTCACCAACTGACCGAAGAAGGCTACTACGGCATCTACGGCAAGGCCGGCGCGCGCATGGAAATGCCGGGCTGCTCGCTGTGCATGGGTAACCAGGCACGTGTAGAGCCGAACTCGACGGTTGTGTCGACTTCTACCCGTAACTTCCCGAACCGCCTGGGTGACGGCGCGAACGTCTACCTGGCCTCGGCTGAGCTGGCGGCTGTTGCCTCCACGCTGGGTCGCCTGCCGACCGTCGAAGAGTACATGGGCTACGCAGCGAAACTGGACACCATGGCCAGTGACGTCTACCGCTACCTGAACTTCGACCAGATCGCCGAGTTCCGTAAAATCGCAGCAAGCGCCAACATCCCGGTGATTCAAGCCTAAGGTGTGTTGACGTAAAAGGACGCCGCGTATTCCACGATACGCGGCGTTTTTTTATGCCTGAGATTTGGCCAGTTGCACGGCGCCATCGACACTCAGGGCGCTGAGCTGAACCTGCGGGGCCTGCGCTTCGGGCAATGCCTGCAACACGTCCATCGCCGGATGCCGCACGCGCGCCAGCACCAGGCGCTTGCCCTCCCCGCGCACCTGGGCAAAGAACGCCGCCAGGGCTTCAATACTGGTGCCATCCAGGTCCGGCGACTCTTCCAGGCTCAACACCACGGCGTCCACCGGCGACTGGCGCATCAAGCGCAAGGCGGCGCCGAGGATACGCTCGGCATTGGCGAAGAACAGCGCCTCGCTGGGCCGCACGATCAATACACCGGGCACTGCCACCACATCGGCGTGGTGCTGGCAATCGACAAAGTCATGGCTGTTACCCAGACGCCCGAGCACCTGGATGTCCGCCGACGACATCTGGCGCAGCATCAATACCACGCTGATCGCCACCGCCAGCAGCAAGCCATCCAGCACGCCCAACACCAGCACCGCCGCCACAGCACAGACCACCAGCAAACGGTCGCGCCGCCACAGGAAATAACGCCCCAGGGGTTGCAAACTCAAGCCCCGCGCCAAGGCATACACGACGATAGCTGCCAACACCGGCTCCGGGGTCAGCGCCACATACGGCAGCACGGTCAACACGATCGCCAGCACCACCAAGGCCGCGACAATACCCGACAGGCGCGAGTTGGCCCCCGCCGCTTCATTGGCCGAGGTGGCCGAATACCCGGCACCGGCCGGCATGCCATGGAACAACCCGGACACCAGGTTGGCCGCGCCCAAGGCCAGCAGGTCGCGGTTGGATGACACGCGATCGCCGTGTTTAAGCGCAAACGAGCTGATGGAGCCGTAGGACTCCGCATACAGGATCATCACCAGGGCAAACGCCAGTTCGCCCAACCGCAGCCAGTCGGCGAACGGCAAATCCGGGAAGTGCCCCAACGCCAGGCGCAGGTCGATCAGACCGATCAGTGCAACGCCGTGGGCCTGCAGGTCCAGGTATTGCCCGGCAACGATGCCCAGCACCACCACCAACAGCCCGCCCGGCAAGCGCGGAATCCGCGCGCACACCCACAGCACCAGCAAGGCCACCCCGGCCACCGTCGCGGCCGGCCAGTTCCAGCGGGGCAACTGCTCGAGCAATTGCGGCAGGAAGCGGATCAGGTTGTTGTCGGTCAGGTGCACGCCGACCACGCTGGCCAGCTGTTTGAGGATGATGGTCAGCGCCAATCCGAAGGCAAAGCCGCGCAACACCGGTTTGGCGATGAACGACGTCACGCCTCCGAGCTTGAACAACCCCGCCAGCAGGAACAGTAGCGCAGTGATCAGCACCAGGCCGAACGCCAGGGACAACCTCAACGCCGGGTCACCACCGGCCAAGCTGGCCGTAGCCGCCGCCAAGACTGCCGCCGAAGACGAGGTGGCCGAGACAATCGCAAAGCGACTGGTGCCGAACAGGCCGTAACACAGCAGCCCTGCAAACAGGGCAATCACCCCAGCCTGGGGCGGCAATGCGGCGATGCTGGAATACGCCACCGCTTCGGGCAGCAGCAACCCGGCAATGGACAACCCGGCAAGCAGGTCCTGGATACGGTTGGGCGATGCAACAACAGGCGTATTGGTTTCAGTTTTCAATCGGCCCTACCCATCCCGGCAAATAACGTGCTTCCTGGCTGCGCGCCAGGACCATGGCCTTGGCCAACACCTTGGCACTCGGCTGGCTGACCACATCGCTACCGATACGGGTGCGGAAAAAGTCAGCCCAGAGAAACTCGCTGAACGGCGTAGCATCCTTGGCGTAACCACCCGCCGTACGCAACAGGCCGGCCAGACTCCGGTAGGGATCGTCCTGCAAGTCGGTAATCTTTCGGGGGATAGCCTCGTAGGAGCGACGCAGCCCCCGGGCATCGTAGGGGTGCACCCATTGGTTGAAGGCCATGACATTCCAGAACGTGCTGCGCTCGACAAACGACAAGTCCTTGAGCATCAGCAACGACACGCTCTTGACCTCCTCAAGCAGCAGGGCCAGCCCAAAGTGGTGGTGATCGGTAATGTAATAGCGCTCGTCCGGCCCCAGCACGCAGGGAAACCAATGTCTATCCAGCGCAGCGGCGCGCTCCTTGCGCTTGAGCTTGGTCCAGGCTTCGCGCTTGGCAGCGACCTCAGCCAGACCGACGGTGAGTTGCGTGGGGTGCAGCTTTTCCAGCTTGCCGGTGACCAGTTGCGGGCGGGGCCGAGCCATGGACAACTCCAAAAAGGAACCTGTAAGCCGACAAGCTTAGCCCTCATTGCAACGCAGGTATCTACAGACGTTCAGGCACGAGCCATTGGCTTTGACTTTGGCTTTTGATCTTGATCTTGATCTTGATCTGAAGCACCCCGTTAACCACGCTGGCCGAACGCAGGCTTGAATCCGCGGGCAACCCGGCAGGACGCCGGGTTAGCCGTCCTGGGCCAAGGATGGCCCATGACGGCGGCCCACGGATTCAAGCCGGAGTGAGGGCATGTCGAGCCTAGGCGAGACACCGAGTGGTGGGGCAAGAGCGCTTTGGTTACTTTCGCGCTTTTCGAAAGTGACCCGCCGTAAGGGCGGAACCCTAAGCCGCCGTGACCGCAGCAACGGATATGTACTCCGACCAAAAATTTATAGCGCCCAGCCCACAGTCATCGCAGGCAAGCCAGCTCCCACAGTTGGAATGCGGGGGTGTCAGGTAGGGGTGGGTTGGCTGAGTGACCGCCATCGCTGGCAAGCCAGCTCCTACATTAGAGCGCAGTACATCCAATCAAGCTTAGTCGCCTGACAGGCCGCCTTCGCGAGCAAGTCGAATCGTCGCAACGCCGCTCCCACAGTTTGAATCGATTGACACCCATGCTGCACGCACAAAAAAGGCCGATTCGCGGTGCACGCGAATCGGCCTGTGTCGTTGCCGCCTGGAATCAGGACAGCAGCGAGTAAATCAGCGCAGTAATCGCCACCAGGCCCACCGCCGTGACAAACACATTGGACGCCTGCCCACGGTACTTGGCCATGGCCGGCACCTTGCGGATGGCATACATCGGCATCAGGAACAGAATCGACGCGATGACAGGGCCGCCCAGGGTCTCGATCATGCCGAGGATGCTCGGGTTAAGCGTGGCGACGATCCAGCACACCACCAGCATGAAGGCTGCGGTCATGCGGTCCAGGGTCTTGGGTGCCGGACGGCGACCGGTCTTGACCACCAGGCCCTTGAGGCCTTCGCTGGCGCCGATGTAGTGGCCCAGGAACGACTTGGCAATCGCCACGAACGCGATCAATGGCGCGGCGAAGGCGATGGTCGGGTTGTCGAAGTGGTTGGCCAGGTAGGACAGGATCGACAGGTTCTGCGCTTTCGCCTCGGCCAACTGCGCCGGCGACAGGGTCAACACGCAGCTGAACACGAAGAACAGCACCATCACCACCATCAACAGGTGCGCGCGGGACAGGATCTGCGAGCTGCGCTCATCGGCGTGGGCACCGTACTGGCGCTTCTGGTCCACCGCAAACGCCGAGATGATCGGCGAGTGGTTGAACGAGAACACCATCACCGGAATGGCCAGCCACAAGGTGTTGAGCAGCGCCGAGGGGGCCGGCACTTCACTTGCCGTGCTGAGGATGCCGCCGGTCCAGTGGGGGATCAGGTACACGGCCAGGAACAGCAAGGCCACGATAAACGGATACACCATCAGGCTCATGGCCTTGACGATCACTTGCTCGCCGCAACGCACTACGGCCAACAGGCCGAGGATCAGCACAAACGCCAGGATCGCCCGGGGCGGCGGCATGATGTGCAGCTGGTGCTCCATGAAGCTGCTGACGGTATTGGTCAGTGCGACGCTGTAGATCAACAGGATCGGGAAGATCGCAAAGAAGTACAGCAAGGTGATCAGCGCGCCGGCCTTGATGCCGAAGTGTTCTTCAACCACGTCAGTGATGTCGGAGCCTTCACGGCCGGACAGGACGAAACGGGTCAGGCCACGGTGGGCAAAGAACGTCATCGGGAACGCCAGCACGGCCAGGATCAGCAGCGGCCAGAAGCCCCCCAGGCCGGCGTTGATGGGCAAGAACAAGGTGCCGGCGCCAATGGCGGTGCCGAACAGGCCAAGCATCCAGGTGGTGTCCTGGCGGCTCCAGCTTGTGAGGGTTGCAGGTGTCGTCTCATAACGTTGGTCGACGCTATTGGCCTGATCATTCATCCGGTCGGATCTCCGCATTTCCATAGCCGGGACGAGTCAGAAAAACCTGACAGGCAGCGCCCCGACCATAACAGGGGCGCGATTGTCCGGGATTCTCCTGAATAAGCAAAGACTTAGCTGAGGAACGGTTGTGCGGTGCAGACGTTCAAGGGTGGCTAAAAGCGCCGGTTTACGCTGGCTCCAGCGCCGCTGCCAGAATACATTCCCCAACAAATCTATTTTAGATTGCCGGGCATTCCTGTACTTTTTAGCGCAGTGCCCGCCTTTCTCCCGAGAACCCCGCCATGCCTCGCGTCTCCCGCAAACAAGCCGAACTCAACCGCGAAATCATCGTCGAGGCCGCCACGCGCCTGTTCCGTGAACGCGGGCTGCATGGCATCAGCCTGTCGGACGTGATGGCCGCCGCCGGCCTGACCCACGGCGGTTTCTACGGGCACTTTGCCTCCAAGGAAGCCCTCGCGACCGAGGCGTGCCAAAAAGCCTTCGAGCAATCGAACCTCGGCTGGCAGGACAAGATCAGCGCCAGCGCTGACGCCCAGGCCGCCCGGGAAGCGATCCTGCGCCCGTACTTCTCGACCCACCACCGCGACAACCCCGGCGACGGCTGCCCGATCTCGGCCTTTACCCCGGACATGTGCCATGAACCGGCCGACACCGCCTTGCAGCACAGTTTCATCAACGGCGTCGAGCAGTCGCTGGAGGTCTTCGACCAACTGCGGGATGACCGCCGTGAGGCCATGCTGGCGGATTACGCAATGATGGTCGGCGCGTTGGTGCTCGCCCGTGCGACTCGAGGCAGTGGCTTGTCAGAAGAATTCCTCAGCGCCGCCCGAAACACGCTTCTGCCCGAGAAGAAAACGGACGCATCCGTTGACAGCCACTGACCCGCCACAGCATGATCGGGCCATGAATCTTATCCAGCTGTTCCTCACCCGCACCACTACCACGACCGCTTCTGGCGGGTCGTGCGGTGACCGTGGGTGCATGAACTAGACACACCCCGGAATCACCCCAAGGCCCCGCCAGCAATGGACGGGGCCTTTTTATTGCTCCGTCACCTGGCACACATAAGGAGCACCCCCATGGCTAACGCCCTGCTGATCATCGACATGCAAGTCGGCCTGTACGACGGCCCGGAAAAACCCTTCGAACGGGAGCGCGTGCTCGATACCATCAACCTGCTGATTCAACGCACCCGCGCCGCCCACGCACCGATCTTCGTCGCTCGCCACACCGGCCCGGCTGGCTCCCCCATCGAAGCGGGCAGCCCGCTCTGGCAACTGTGGCCGGGCCTTGAGGTAGACGAAGCCCGCGACTGTCTGTTCAGCAAAACCCGCCCCAGCTGCTTTTTAGGCACTGACCTGGCCGAGCGCCTGGCGGCAGCAAACGTCGATGAGTTGGTGATCGTCGGGATGAAAACGCAGTTCTGTGTCGACACCACTTGCCGGGTGGCGGTTGAGCTGGGGTTTTCGGTGGTGTTGCCGGAGGATGGCCATACCTGCATGGACACCCCGGCGCTGTCCGCCAGGGCGATCATCGAGCATCACAATGCGACGCTGGCAGGGACATTTGTGAAGCGGGTCAAAGCGGTGGATGTCTGGCGTTAGGCCGTGGCTACCGCCGACTAAAAAGCCGAGGTCTTGCGCAGTTCGCCATT
The DNA here is from genome assembly GCF_059419385.1 of Pseudomonas sp. GW821-FHT05H12. Lineage (NCBI taxonomy): Bacteria > Pseudomonadati > Pseudomonadota > Gammaproteobacteria > Pseudomonadales > Pseudomonadaceae > Pseudomonas > Pseudomonas sp. GW821-FHT05H12. Next base: position 23,727 of record NZ_JBWKRS010000024.1, read on the forward strand.
GATGGCGTCCTGCGCAACGTTCAGTTGTTCTACAAGCTCTGTGGTTTCGTGTGCCGTCAATGCCACGACCGGACGATCCCAGTCGAAATTCTTGATGACATTTATCCGGAAACCACCCGAAGCATCAAACTCAGGGTACCAACCCACATCCAGTAGTAGTCCACCGGCAAACTCCACCTGGAGCATATCTTCTTTCAGCAAGTCGGTTTGTTTTGCCACCGCAATGTCCTGCAACAGTGACAGATCGTCATGGGTGACTGTGCCACCGCTAAAGTTGAACGCGATCAATTTGTTAACCTCATGAATTCCTGTTCAGAAATCGGGTGGCCATGTATAGCGCCAGCACTGAGTTCTACTCGCACCCAGCGGCTGAGCTTTCCATGACTGGCTCCGATGCAATGCTGGCATTCCATCACTTTCCAGGGTTTTCCGTTGGTGGTGGGCACTCCATTTTTATAGGCCTCTCGTTCCAGCTTTTCAATAGCGATGCCGGGCCGGTATTTGGCCGGGCCCACCACTGTACTGGCGATGACCGTTCTCCAGGGGACAAGCGTTGAGGGGCAGTGTTTGTAACCGTATGGCGTCCATTCGATCTCTTCGGGTGTGGCAGGAACAAGCATCCATGTCGTCTCTGCAGGTGGGAAAGTCGACAAAGTCTGGCTCAGTACACCCACCCTGGACGGACGGTTTTGAAATTCAGACAGGCCTTACGAAAGAAGAAAATTTTCTATCCCAACAAAACGCTCCGTCTTACAAATCACGCATACTGCCCCTCTCAAACCCTTCAGGAAGAGCCTTCCGATGTCCACCACCGTTCTGGTCCTGGTTGAAACCATCAACGAATACCTGCAAATCATCGAGAGCAATGACTTTCATGTGATTCTGGCGCCGACGCCTGCCGAACGCGCCCAGGCGATCAAGGCCCATGGTGGGCAGATCAAGGCGGTGCTGACCCGTGGCCCGCTGGGCTTGTATGCCGAAGAAATCGCCGCCTTGCCGCTGCTGGAGATCATCTGCGTGATCGGCGCTGGCTATGAGCACGTGGACCTGCAAGCGGCGAGCAACCGTGGGATTGTCGTGACCAACGGCGCGGGGGTGAACGCGCCGTCGGTGGCCGACCACGCCATGGCGCTGTTGCTGTCGCTGGTGCGCGGCATCCCCCAGACAGACGCCGCCGTGCGCCGCAGCGAATGGCCCAAGGTAATGCGCCCGTCACTGGGCGGCAAGCAACTGGGCATCCTCGGCCTGGGTGCGGTAGGCATGGAGATCGCTAAACGTGCGTCCCTCGGGTTCGGAATGGAGGTGAGTTATCACAACCGCCAGCCTCGCGATGACGTGGACTACACCTATTGCGCAACCGCCGTGGAACTGGCGCGTACTTCGGACTTCCTGATCCTGGCCACGCCCGGCGGGGCCAGTACTCGCCACCTGATCGATCGTCACGCCCTCGACGCCTTGGGGCCCAATGGCTATCTGGTGAACATCGGCCGTGGCAGCGTGGTGGTCACCGCCGACCTGGTGGCGGCACTGGAGCAGCGCCGGATCGGCGGCGCCGCACTGGACGTGTTCGACGATGAGCCCAAGGTGCCCGACGCGCTCAAGAAGCTGAGCAATACCGTGCTCACCTCCCACGTTGCCGGCCTGTCGCCGGAAGCGGCCCATGACACCGTGCAACGCGTGGCTGACAACCTGGTGGAATACTTCGCCGGCCGCCCGGTGCTCACGCCGGTCGCCCTGCCCCCGCCCACTAAATGACCGATCAGGCACGCTGATCATCATCCAACACGCTAACCTATTAAGCCGCCCCGACCTTGTCGCTGGGCGGCTGCGCGCATTAGATTAGGAAATAGTCCGAGGCCTTTAGAATAAGCAGAAGGGATAAGCATGGCGCTTAACGACCAATCGACCCAGATTCGCCCAGGCGAAGAACTTGATGCCAGCCTGATCGATCCCTACCTCAAGGCCCATATCCCGGGCCTGAGCGGCACGCCCAAAATCAGCCAGTTCCCCGGCGGCGCGTCGAACCTGACCTACCTGCTGGAATACCCGGGCCAGGAATTCGTGCTACGCCGCCCGCCCTTTGGCCACAAGGCCAAGTCAGCCCACGACATGGGCCGCGAATACCGCATTCTCAATCAGCTCAAGGACGGCTTCCCGTATTGCCCAAAAGCCTACGTGCATTGCACCGATGAGTCGGTGATCGGCGCCGAATTCTATGTGATGGAACGGGTCAACGGCATCATCCTGCGTTCCGACCTGCCGGACGAACTGGGCCTGGATGCGACCAAGACCGAGGCCCTGTGCAAAAGCTTCATCGACAAGTTCGTGGAGTTGCACCAGGTGGACTACACCTCTTGCGGCCTGGCCGACCTGGGCAAGCCGGAAGGCTACGTGGAACGTCAGATCCGAGGCTGGAGCGACCGCTACGAGAAAGCCCTGACCCCCGATGCGCCGCGCTGGGAAGCCGTACGCGCGTGGCTCAACGACAAAATGCCGGCCGACCACCCGACCTCCAGCATCGTGCACAACGACTACCGCTTCGATAACGTGATCCTCGACCCGCACAACCCGATGCAGATCATCGGCGTGCTCGACTGGGAGCTGACCACCCTCGGCGATCCGCTGATGGACCTGGGCAACACCCTCGCCTACTGGATCGAAGCGGCGGACCCGGCGCCGGTGCAACTGATGCGCCGCCAACCGAGCAATGCGCCAGGCATGCTCACCCGTCGCCAGTTCGTCGACTATTACGCCGAACGCGCAGGCATTGAGATCGACAATTTCGACTTCTACTACACCTACGGCCTGTTCCGCCTGGCCGGCATCGTGCAGCAGATCTACTACCGCTTCTTCCATGGCCAGACCCAGGACAAACGCTTTGCACAGTTCATTCACATGAACAAGCTGCTGGAGCAGATGAGCCTGAACGTCATCAGCAAATCGTCCCTTTAAGGAACCGCTATGTCCAAGACCCACCTGTTCGACCTCGACGGCAAGATCGCATTCGTTTCCGGCGCCAGCCGTGGCATCGGCGAAGCCATCGCCAAGTTGCTGGCCCAGCAAGGCGCCCATGTGATCGTGTCCAGCCGAAAACTAGAAGGCTGCCAGCACGTGGCCGATGCGATCATTGCCGACGGCGGCAAAGCCACCGCCGTGGCCTGCCACATCGGTGAAATGGAACAGATCACCCAGGTCTTCGCCGGTATCCGCGAGCAGTTCGGGCGCCTGGATATCCTGGTCAACAATGCGGCCACCAACCCACAGTTCTGCAACGTGCTGGACACCGACCTCGGGGCCTTCCAGAAGACCGTTGATGTGAATATTCGCGGCTACTTCTTCATGTCGGTGGAAGCCGGCAAGCTGATGCGTGAGAACGGCGGCGGCAGCATCATCAACGTGGCGTCGATCAACGGGATCTCCCCGGGTGTGTTCCAGGGCATCTACTCGGTGACCAAGGCCGCCGTGATCAACATGACCAAGGTGTTCGCCAAGGAGTGCGCGGCGTTCGGCATTCGTTGCAACGCCCTGCTACCTGGCCTGACCGACACCAAGTTCGCCTCGGCGCTGGTCAAGAACGACTCGATCCTGAAAATGGCCCTGGCGCAGATTCCCCTCAAGCGTGTGGCCGACCCCAGCGAAATGGCCGGCGCGGTGTTGTTCCTGGCCAGTGATGCGTCCAGCTACACCACGGGCGTGTCGCTGAATGTGGACGGTGGTTTCCTGTCCTGATTCCGCGGGCATCACCCACCTCAATGTAGGAGCCGGCTTGCTGGCGATAGCGATCCATCAGTGAACAGCGTTGCAGCTGACCCACCGTCATCGCTGGCAAGCCAGCTCCTACAGTGGATCTTCTTCGTTACGCAGCCTCCCGTGGGAGCTGGCTTGCCTGCGAAAGCGGCGGGCAAGCCCCACATTGTTGATCGGCGGTGTACTCAAGGGTTTGGCGGTTGTTGCCGAAAACTCACCGCGAGGCGGTTCCAGCCGCTGATGCTGGACACCGCCATGGTCAGGTCCACCAGTTCCTGCTCACTGAATTCTGCGCGCACTGCCGTGTAGAGCTCATCTGAAACCCTTGAAGTCGGCAGCGTTGCCACCGACTCGCACCAGGCCAATGCGGCCTTCTCCCGCCCGTTGAAAAACGGCGAGTCACGCCACACGCACAGTGCAAACAGGCGTCGCTCCGTCTCCCCCCGCTGCCGTGCTGCCATCGAGTGCATGTCGGTACAAAACCCGCAGTGGTTGAGCTGCGAGACGCGGATCTTGATCAGTTCCAGCAACGGCTTTTCGATGGACAACCCAAAGGTGGCAGCTTCCAGCATCAACATGCCCTTGAGCGCTTGCGGTGAGGCGGTGTAGTAATCCAGGCGGGGTTCCATGGGCGGTTCTCGTGCGGCCGGTGCGATGACAGCCCAGCCTAACGCCCAGGCGCTGCAAGCCCTATAGCCAATCGGGCGGATTCTGGACAGACCATTTTGAGGGCGCCACGCGAGCGAGTAACCTTGGGGCAGATTCAGCGCCTCAGGATAAAACATGGAACTGCACGTGGTGATCAACGGCCGCAAGGACCTGGCCGAACAGTTGTACCAGCAGCTGCGTGAAGCCATTGGCTCCGGGCGCCTGGCGGCGGGCGCGCAATTACCCCCCAGCCGCCTGCTGGCCGAGCAACTGGGCGTGTCGCGCAAGACCGTCTCCGACACCTATGCCACCCTGACCTACGAGGGCCTGCTGGTGGGCAAGACCGGCCGGGGCACGTTCGTTAATGCCCATGCGCCCCAGGCCGAGCGCGTGCAAACCGCCACCGACCTGGCCTGCGCCGCCAACCTGGGCAAATGGGCGGCGCTGCCCTCACCCATGCGCCACCCCACCCGTGACAGCACGCTGCGCTACGAATTTATCGGCGGCGCCACCAGCCGCAACCAGTTCCCCCAGGATGAATGGCGTCGTTGCACCCAGGACGCCTTGCGCCGTATCGCCCAGAACAGCGGTTTCTACAGTCAGCCCGAAGGTTTGCCAGCGCTGCGCGAGGCGATTGTCGGGCATATCGCGTTTTCTCGCGGGGTCAAATGCCGCGCCGATAACATCGTGGTGACCAACGGCGCCCAGCAAGCCCTGGACCTGATCGCCCGCGTGGTGTTGGAGCCGGGCACCATCGTCGCCATGGAAGATCCCGGCTACAGCCCGGCACGCCAGTTGTTCATGGCGATGGGCGCCCAGGTGGCCAGCGTCCCGGTGGACGAACAGGGCATCGAGGTGGACAAGATTCCCGACGGCACACGGCTGATCTACGTGACACCGTCCCATCAGTTCCCCCTCGGTATGCCCATGAGCCTGGCGCGGCGCGAGGCGCTGCTGGCCCGCGCCTTCGTGCTGGGCGCAATCATCATCGAAGACGACTACGACAGCGAGTTCCGCTACGAAGGCCGTCCCACCGATTCCCTGCAAAGCATAGACACCCGAGGCGTGGTGACCTATGTGGGCACCTTCTCCAAAACCTTGCTGCCGGAGCTGCGCCTGGGTTACGCCGTGCTGCCTCCGGCGATTTATGGTGCGGTGCTCAAGGCCAAGCAACTGACCGACCAGCACAGTTCCACCCTACCCCAGTGGGCCCTGGCCAAGTTCATCAGCGAAGGCTACCTGCTCAAGCATATCCGCCGCTGTCACACGGTGTACGCCGGACGCCGCGAGCGCATTCTGCAACGTCTGGCGGGTGATCTGTCGCCGTGGTTCGAGGCCGTGCCGACGGTGGCGGGCTTCCACATGGCGGCGCTGTGCAAGGTGCCAGTGAACATCCCGTTGCTGATGGAACTGGCGCGGCAGGTGGAGGTGGGGCTGTACCCGGTGGATGTGTTCTTCCATGACGTGCCGGTGCGGTCGGGCCTGGTCATCGGCTTCGGCGCCATTGAGCTGTTGGACATCGACCCGGCGCTGGACCGGGTGCGCGATATCCTGCAGCAGATTGGCTAGGCGGTTTTCCGCAGGATTGGTCATTGGTCGAGCACGGGGTCGGGCGTAGGGTGAAGGGGTCTCGAACTACGCGGAAACCCCCATCATGAAACGACTGCTCGCTGCCACGCTGATGCTCGCCTCCCTCAGCGCCTTTGCCCACGAACCGGTGTACAACCAGGAATCGATCAAGGTCCTGCAAGAACACGCCCTGACCAACGTGCCGGGCAAGAAAACCATCATGCTCACCGTTGACTACGCCCCCGGCCAGGCCACCGTGCCCCATAGCCATACCGGCACCGCCGTGGCGTACGTGCTGCAAGGCGCGATCACTTCACGGGTGAATGATGAGCCGGCAAAAACCTACCAGGTCGGCGAAACCTTCTACGAACCGGCCGGTTCCCGGCACTTTGAATCGAGCAACGCCAGCCAGACACAACCGGCGAAGTTGCTGGTGGTGATGGTGCTGGATGACAAGGCCGAGGTGCTCACTCCATTGAAGCAATGACTCCGACCTGTAGGAGCCGGCTTGCCGGCGATCGGGCCTCAAGTGATGCAGTGATACCCAGGCCGCCATCGCCGGCAAGCCGGGCTCCTACAGGTTTGAGCGTGGGCTGTCAGGGGCGTTTGAATTGATGGCGCAGTGCTTCGATCTGTGGCCGGCAAGCGCAGCCTTCGAGGTGGTCATTGACCATACCCATCGCCTGCATCAGCGCATACATCGTGGTCGGGCCCACATAGGTCCAACCGCGTTTCTTCAAGGCCTTGGAGAGGCGCACCGAGGCCGGTGAGGTTGGGTTCGTCGTCCAATAAGCCATGTCCACCACGGCCGGGCGCTCTTCCTCGGCGGGCTCGAACGCCCACAACCAGCGCGCCAACGAACCCGTCTCGTCCACCAGCTCACACGCCCGCCGCGCATTGTTGATGGTGGACACGATCTTCGCCCGATTGCGCACGATGCCGGGGTCGCTCATCAAGCGTTCGATATCCGCCTCGCCGTACTGCGCCACCCGGCGAAAATCAAAACCGTCGAACGCCGCCCGGAACTGCTCGCGCTTGCGCAGAATGGTGATCCACGCCATGCCCGCCTGGAAACCTTCCAGGCAGATCTTCTCGTACAACAAGGTGTCGTCCCCTACCGGCACGCCCCACTCGTGGTCGTGATACTGCGGGTACTGCGGTGCCGCCGTTCGCCATGTGCAATGGGTGCGCCCGTTTTCGTCCGTTGTCAGCCCTGGTTTGTCCATCCATCACCTCATCTACTCAGCCGTGGATGATAAGCGAAAAAAATTTGAGCCCGCCAACCGCTCAAGCATCGCCCTCACCGACCAACTGGTCAGACCGGGACCGGTCAACCCCTGAATATTTACTTGTGATTTCAAAAAAACCCGGCGTAGACTGGCCCCGCACTGGACTTACCGGTATGACCACAACAATTAAGCCCTGGAACCACCAGGGCACCGAATAGAGATCCCTCCCATGCTCAGATGGTGCTCGCGTTCGATTTTCCTGCAAGTCGTGATTGGCCTGATGCTAGGCATAGTCTGCGGCCTGGCCCTTCCCGAATTCTCCTCGCAACTCAAACCCCTGGGTGACGGCTTCATCAAGCTGATCAAAATGCTGATTGGCCTGATCGTGTTCTGCGTGGTGGTCAGCGGTATTTCCGGCGCGGGCGACTTGAAAAAGGTCGGGCGCATCGGCCTCAAGTCGGTGATCTACTTTGAAGTGCTCACCACCGTCGCCCTGGTGATCGGCCTGGTGATGGCCTTCAGCACCGGTATCGGCCAAGGCGCCAATATCCACCTGGAACAGCTGTCGTCCGCTGGCCTCAATGAACTGGCCGACAAGGGCCAGCACATCCGTGGCACCAGCCAGTTCCTGATGGACCTGATCCCCAATTCGGTGATCGGTGCCTTCGCCGACAACAACGTGCTGCAAGTGTTGTTGTTTTCGGTGCTGTTCGGCAGCGCGCTGAACCTGGTGGGCGAAGCGGCGTCGGGCATTTCGCGCCTGATCAACGAACTGAGCCATATCATCTTCCGTATCATGGGCATGATCGTGCGCCTGGCGCCGATTGGCGTGTTCGGTGCGATCGCCTTCACCACCAGCACCTACGGCCTCGATTCCCTGCAACACCTGGGCAGCCTGGTGGGCCTGTTCTACCTGACCTGCTTTGCCTTTGTCGGGCTGATCCTGGGCCTGGTGATGCGCCTGTCGGGCCTGCGCATGTTGCCGCTGCTCAAGTACCTGCGCGAAGAACTGCTGATCGTGATGGGCACCGCCTCCTCTGACGCCGTGCTGCCACAGATCATGCGTAAACTGGAGCACCTGGGCATCGGCAGCTCTACCGTGGGTCTGGTGATTCCGACGGGCTACTCGTTCAACCTCGACGGGTTCTCCATCTACCTGACCCTGGCCATTGTGTTCATTGCCAACGCCACCGGCACGCCGCTGTCGATGACCGATTTGCTGACCATCCTGCTGGTGTCGCTGATCACCTCCAAAGGGGCCCACGGCATTCCCGGTTCAGCACTGGTGATTCTGGCGGCGACGCTCACGGCGATCCCGGCGATTCCGGTGGTGGGCCTGGTGCTGGTGCTGGCGGTGGATTGGTTCATGGGCATTGGTCGTGCGCTGACTAACCTGATCGGTAACTGCGTGGCGACCGTGGCTATCGCGCGCTGGGAAAAAGACATCGATATCCAGCGGGCCAACAAGGTGCTCGACGGCCAGCAAGGCTATGCCTTCCAGGCCAAGAAGCCGGTACTGCCGGCCCACCAGGAGTTCTGACCCGCTCTCAACCGCTGCATAAATCTAATGTGGGAGCTGGCTTGTCGGGTCGCCGCATCGCTGCGATAGCGGTGGGTCAGCAACAGAGATGCTGGCTGACAGTCAGTCATCGCAGGCAAGCCAGCTCCCACATTTTGACCGTCGCCCATTTGACAATCGTATTCGCAACATCAAGGAGAGGTAGACGTGATCAGCACCTCAACCGTCGTCAATTCAGTGGTAGAAAAACTGCGCGCCGCCTTGGCGCGTGGCCAGTGGCGCCGGGGTGAAATGCTGCCCGGCCAGCGCGAACTGGCCGAACAGATGGGCATCAGCCGTCCGAGCCTGCGCGAAGCCGTGATCGTGCTGGAAACCCTCGGCCTGGTGCGCTCCATGCCGGGCAAAGGCGTGGTGGTGCTGGAAACCAGCGTCAACGAGCCGCAATCGAGCGATGCCGTCGCCGACGCGAGCCTCGAAGACATCCTGCAACTGCGCTACACCCTCGAGCCCTTCATCGTCGGCCTGGTGGCCCAGTCCATCAGCAGCAAGGAAGTCGGCCAACTGCGCCTTACCCTCATGGACATGCGCGAAGCCCTTGACGCCGAAGACGCCGAAGCCGGCATGAATGCCTATATCGGCTTTCACGAAGAACTGTTCGCTCTCACCTCCAACCCGATCTTCCAGAACGTGGTGCAACAGACCAGCAACGCGCTCAAGCAAAGCGCCCAAGTGCTGCGTAACTCCCCTGAACATCTGGCGGAACGCTTGCAGGAAAACGAAGCCGTGGTGCGCGCCATTCGTAACAAGAACAGCGCCCTGGCCAGCGCCGAGATGCGTCGGCACATCCTCCAAGAAGGCCTGCGCATGGGCATTCGCTTGAACATCCCGGACGACCACCTGGGCAGCTGACTTTAGGAGACTGGCCATGACCGCTCACGCCTTGCACTACGAACCTACTCTCCCGACCCTGCGCCTGGTCGCGGGTAAAAAACCTTCGGTGGACGACATCTACCCACGCCTGTTCGACGCCATTCTCGAGCAACGTATTGCGCCAGCCAGCCGTTTTACAGAAGAAGGCCTGGGCGAAATCTTCGGAGTGAGTCGCAGCGTGATTCGCCGCGTGTTGGCCAAGCTTTCCCATCAGCAAGTGATCATCCTGCGCCCCAACCAGCGCGCCCAAGTGGCCGCTCCAGATGCCCAGCAAACGCGGCAGATCCTCGAAGCCCGACGCCTGACCGAAATTACCGTGGTGCAATTGGCTTGCGTGCACGCCACACCGACCCAGGTGCGCCAGCTGCGCGAGCTGATCACCCGTGAGCGCGAGTGTATAGAGCGCGACCAGCGTGGCCCGGCGATTCGTTTGTCCGGCGAATTTCACCTGCAATTGGCGGCGATGGCACGCAATGCCCCCCTTGCGCAGTTTCTCAACAGCCTGGTACCGCTAACCTCGCTGATCATCGCCCAGTACGAAGCGCACGCCTGCACCTACTGCGCATGGCAGGACCATATGGCCATTGTCGACGCCGTGGAACAGCGAGATGTGACGGCCGCCGTGGCCTTGATGACGGAGCACCTGGATCATTTGGAAACCCGGCTACTCAAGCTCAACTGACGGCGGCTGTCACCTGCAGCGCCACCTAAAACGGCCGCGTGACCAACCCGCACGTTGGGTGCGACCTGCACCGGGCGCAATAACAAACCGGCGCCTGGTGCCGCTCACCCTAGTTATGTACCGACTATGGCTCTAACCGCGACCGTAACCTGTTCTGGCACAACTCAAGTGCTCAATGACAGGTAAAAACATGAACATGGATACTCAAACACTGCCAGCGCTGTTCGCACTGCTCACAAAACTGGACAGTGAAGAGAACACACAGACCGCCGCCGCCACCCAAGCAGCACTCGACCACCTGAACACCACGGCCACCAAAACAGGGTTTGAGTTGTTTTCTCTTGAGAATTACGCGCAAGCCGAACTCCCACTGACGGTCGCAGCAGCACAGGGTAACGCAGAGGCGCAGTACGCACTGGCAACCTGTGTGAGCCGTCGCGATGGCGGTTTTCGCAGAGCGTCTGAAGCAACGCGAAAATGGCTCTGGTTGGCAGCCGCTCAAAACCATGTCCCGGCACTGATGAGGCTGGGCGACGCTGCCTCCCTGAAAAAAGCGAATGAACTGCTGACGCCCGCAGCACTTGCTGGCGACGCTGAAGCCATGGTGCTTCTTTTCAAACTCACTGATAACGTGAAATGGTTGAGCATGGCCGTAGCCAAGAACCACCACCACGCCCAATTCCTGCTCGCCGTAGCCTACCGCAAGACGCCGGAACTGGTTCCCAATAGCGTAGAACGTAGCGCGCTCATTGAAGAGCTTTTGCAAAAAGCGGCAGATGGCAACGATATGCTTGCATTGGCTGACCGAGTGTTCCCCTCCGATTCCACTGCTGACGTCAAAGAGAAGCAAGATAGGCTGATCCAGCTAGCGCAGTTGGGTCAGATCGACGCACTCCTGGAGTATGGGTATGCGTTGGCGCACCTGCCACGCAGTGGCAAAGGAACATCTAACTTTCCGCGAAGGCACGCGACAGCCGCACGTACGTACGGGCTTGAAAAGGATCTCGCTCGTGCTTATGCCACTCTGAATTTCGTCATGCCTAAACTGGCTAGTGACGCAGAGGCTGAAGTACTGGCACAAGACCTCGACGCAATCCGGCATCAAATGAACCCAACGCAGTTTGCAGGCGCCGAACGCATTGATCACGACCTGAAAAGAATCATCCCATCGCTATTCAAGTCAATGGAGCGTCTGATCATCGTAGGGGCGCCGTACTGATCACAGTGCGTCGCTTCGACGGATAGGCCGCCCATAAAAAATCCCCGCATCGTTGAATGCGGGGATTTTTTAACGCAGAGCCAGGCTTTAAAGCACTGACTGACCGCTCAACGCCAGGTCCAGCAACTCACGGTTAGCCACCGCGTACATGGCGTAGTCCGTGCCAACCGCAGCACGAATTTCAACCATCATCGCCACCCAACGATCGGCCATGTCTTTGTGCTGCTCAAGCCACAGGGCCACGCGGGCTTCCATGTCTTGTGGCGCGTCGGCCATTTGCAGAACAGAGATAGTGATCGCCCGTTGCTGCCAGTCCACGTCGTCGCGGAAGGCTTCGCGGGCCTGGGCCTGCCAGTTGTTGGCCACTGGCAGATCGCTGATCTGCTGCAGGTACCATGGCAAGTCCAGGGCGCTGCCGACGGCGAAGTAGGCCTTGGCCACTTCGGCGGCGTCATGCCCGGTCACGTCCGCGGCTTCGATGATCGGCAACAAGGTGTACAGGTGAGTCGTACCTGCAACCATGCGCGCCAACAGCTCAGGCACACCGGCTTCGGTGTACTTGCCGTAGCGGTTCTGCCAGCCTTCGCGGGTCGGGCCCTCCAGCAGTTCGTCAAGCTTGAGGCCCAACGCCGCCAGGTGCGGACCGAAGTGCGCGGTGTCACGACCAGCGTCCTGCTCGTTGCGACGGCTGCGCAGGAACCAGCGCGTAGCACGACGGCCCAGGCGCATCAGCTCGTCCATCAGCTCCAGTTGCACGTCAGCGGAAACCTGGTGGTCCAGGGCTTCGATCTGACGGAACCAGTGCGGGAGGTGGAAGATGTCACGCACGATCACATAGGCGCCCGCCACGTTCGCCGGGCTCATGCCGGTCGACTCTTTGAGTCGTTGAACGAAAGTGATGCCCATGTGGTTGACCAGGTCGTTGGCGATCTGGGTGCTGACGATCTCGCGCTTCAGACGGTGACGACGCATGGCCTCGCCGAACTTGGCGACCAGGCTCGGTGGGAACGCGGTCTCCATGTCACGGGTCAGGTAGTCGTCATCCGGCACCAGCGACTTGAGCAGGGCTTCCTTGAGGTCGATCTTGCTGTACGAGATCAGCACCGACAGTTCCGGACGGGTCAGGCCCTTGCCGGTCGCGGCGCGCTCGGTGAGCTGCTCCTCGGTCGGCAGGTACTCGATGGCGCGGTCCAGCTTGCCACGGCCTTCCAGATCGCTCATCAGGCGCTTGTATTCGGCGGCACGTTCGTAGGCACGGCGCGCGGCCAGGGACAGGGCCTGGGTCTGCTTGTAGTTGTTGCCCAACACCAGGCTGCCGACTTCGTCGGTCATGCTCGCCAGCAACTGGTTGCGTTGCTTGTCGGTCATGTCGCCGGCCTGCACCACTTCGTTGAGCAGGATCTTGATGTTCACTTCGTGGTCGGAGCAGTCCACACCACCGGCGTTGTCGATGAAGTCGGTGTTGGAACCGCCGCCATTGAGGCCGAATTCCACACGACCCAGTTGGGTCATGCCGAGGTTACCGCCCTCGCCCACCACCTTGCAGCGCAGCTCGTTGCCGTTGACGCGCAGGGCGTCGTTGGCCTTGTCGCCCACGTCGGCGTGGCTTTCGCTGCTGGCCTTGACGTAGGTGCCGATGCCGCCGTTCCACAACAGGTCTACCGGCGCCTTGAGCAAGGCGTTCAGCAGTTCGGTCGGGGTCAGCTTGTCGGCCGAGATGTCGAAGCGCTCTTTCATCTGTGGCGAGATGGCAATGCTCTTCGCGCTGCGCGAGAAGATACCGCCGCCTTCGGACATGATGCTGGTGTCGTAGTCGGTCCAGGCCGAACGCGGCAGCTCGAACATGCGCTGGCGCTCGACGAAGCTGGTGGCCGGGTTCGGGTTCGGGTCGATGAAGATGTGCAGGTGGTTGAAGGCCGCGACCAGTTGCAGCTTGTCGGACATCAACAGGCCGTTACCGAACACGTCACCGGCCATGTCGCCGACGCCCACCACGGTGATGCTGTCTTCCTGCACGTTGATGCCGCGCTCACGGAAGTGACGCTGCACGCCGACCCACGCGCCCTTGGCGGTGATGCCCATTTTCTTGTGGTCGTAACCGGCCGAACCACCGGACGCGAATGCATCACCCAGCCAGAAGCCGTAGTCGATGGCAATGCCGTTGGCGATGTCGGAGAAGGTCGCGGTGCCCTTGTCCGCCGCGACGACCAGGTACGGGTCATCGTCGTCATGGCGCACGACGTTGGCCGGTGGCACCAGGGCGCCGTCTTTCAGGTTGTCGGTGATGTCCAACAGGCCAGAGATGAAGATGCGGTAGCAGGCGATGCCCTCGGCCGCGATCTCATCCCGGCTGCCGCCCAGTGGCAGGCGACGCGGCAGGAAGCCGCCCTTCGCACCCACTGGCACGATGACCGAGTTCTTCACTTGCTGAGCTTTTACCAGGCCGAGCACTTCGGTACGGAAGTCTTCTTCACGGTCGGACCAGCGCAGGCCGCCACGGGCCACGTTGCCGAAACGCAGGTGCACACCTTCAACGCGCGGCGAGTACACGAAGATTTCAAACTTCGGCACTGGTTTTGGCAGCTCGGGAATGGCACGCGGGTCGAACTTGAAGCTGAAGTACGACTTGTTCTGGCCGTTGGCGTCGGTCTGGTAGAAGTTGGTACGCAGGGTGGCCTTGATCAGGTCCAGGTAGCGACGCAGGATGCGGTCTTCGTTGAGCACCTGAACATCGTCCAGGGCGGTGAGGATCGCTTGCTCCAGGCGCTGCTGCTTGTCTTCCAGGTCTTCGCTGGTGAGCTTGCGCGCCAGGTAGAAACGGGTCTTGAACAACCGGGTCAACTCGCGGGCGATGTCGGTGTGGTTGTTCAAGGTGCTGGCGATGTAACCCAGGTCGAAGCCCAGGCGGATCTGCTTGAGGTAACGGGCGTAGGCACGCAGCAGGGCCACGTCGCGCCACGGCAGGCCAGCGGTGAGTACCAGGCGGTTGAACGCATCGTTCTCGGCGTCGCCATGCACGATGTGCACGAACGCGTCCTGCAGGGTGTCGTTGAGCTGCTGGATATCCAGGTTCACGCCTTCGGCGGCGATGAACGCGAAGTCATGGATCCAGAACTCACGGCCATTGGCGTGACGCAGGCGATACGGGAACTCGCCCAGCACACGCAGGCCGAGGTTTTCCAGGATCGGCAGCACGTCGGACAGCGCCAGCGGGGTGTCGGCGTGGTAGAGCTTGCAATGCAGCTCACGCTGGCCGGAGACCTGGCCCAGCGGCTGGTAGAAGCTCATCACCAGCGGGTTGGCTTCGGTCAGGCTGTTGAGGTGCTGCATGTCGACCACGGCCGAATGCGCGGCGAAACGCTCGCGGTAGCCCGCTGGGAAGCCTTTCGGGAAGTCGGCCAGCACGTTGGTGCCCTGGGCTTCGCCGAAGCTTTCCACCACCAGGCTGGAGTAGTCGTCCTGCCAGCTGCGGCAAGCCTGCACCACTTCTTTTTCCAGTTGCAGCGGGTCGATGTCCAGGCGGTTCTTCGGGTCGACCCGCAGAATCAGTTGCACACGGGCCAGCACGGACTCGGAGAAGAAGGTCCAGAACTCGCAGTCCGAGGCTTTCAGGCGATCCATCAGCACTTGCTGGATCTTCTGGCGCACTTCGGTGGAGTAGATGTCACGCGGCACGTAGGCCAGGCAGTAGCAGAAACGACCGTACGGGTCTTTGCGCAGGAACACGCGGATCTTGTTGCGCTCCTGGATCTGCACGATGGACATCACGGTGCTGAACAGCTCGTCGACCGGGGTCTGGAACAGGTCGTCACGTGGCAGTACTTCAACCACCTGCGCCAGTTCCTTGCCCAGGTGAGCCTTGGCCTGGAAGCCCGAGCGACGCTCGATTTCCGCGACCTTGCGACGGATGTACGGGATCACTCGCACGCTTTCGCCATACACCGAGGAGGTGTACAGGCCCATGAAACGGTGTTCCTTGATGACCTTGCCGTCGGCGCTGATCTCACGGATCGACACGTAGTCCGGATACGCCGGGCGGTGTACGCGGCTTGGGTGTGCAGCCTTGGCGAACGACAGCACGGTCGGTTCACGCAGGTAGGCCACGGCGTAGTCTTCGATGCGGGTGTCTTCGGCGGTGAGGCCGGCACGCAGCAACTTGGTCAGGCCGAGGAACGAACCGGCGTCATATTCGATATGACCGCCATCCGCCTCGTCACGTACCACAAACTCTTCATAGCCGAGGAAGGTGAAGTGGTTGCCCACCAGCCATTCCAGGAAGCTCTTGATCTCGGCTTTTTCTTCGCCGTCGATGGCGAACTGGCTGGCGTCGATACCGGCCAGCAGGTCCTGGACCTTGGCTTTCATCGGTTCGAAATCGGCCACGGCCACGCGCACTTCGCCCAGTACCTGCTCCAGCTCTTTGCTCAGCACGTTCAGTTCGGCGGCGTTGGCGCAGCGGTCGATCTCCAGGTACATCAGCGATTCTTGCTGGATGCCTTCGCCCTGGGTGCCTTTTGGCAGGATTTCCAGCAACTCGCCCTTGGCGCCACGGCGCACGCTGAGCACGGTGGTTTGCAGGGTGTGGATGCTGTAGCCACGGCGGTTCAGCTCGGTGCGTACCGAGTCCACCAAAAATGGCAGGTCATGGTGCAGCACTTCGACCGCGGTGTGGGTCGACTGCCAGCCATGACGTTCGTAATCGGGGTTGTAGACCCGCACTTGCGGTTGGGTGTGATCAAAGCGCTCAAGCAGGCGCCACGCAGAGAGGGTGCAACCGGCCAGGTCGGAAAGGCGACGTTGGGTCAGTTCGTCGAGGGAAATGATGCCGAAGAATTGTTCAGCGAACAGCGCCACTTGTGGCAGTGCCTGTTCACTGATGTGCTGCGCCAGTGCCGCTTGCAGTTGATGCTGGAAGTCGGCCTTGCTGGCTGCGGTGAAGAACGCCATCTGTGGTACTCCGCTTGGGCTTGTTATTGATGGAAGCGTCGCGTGTTATCCCCTTGCGGGGAGACCGTCAGCTCTGTTCGCAGGTTAACCATAGCGAATCGGAGTGACAGGTGGGTGAAGCTGGACAAGACAATGAGGTCACATACAACTTCCATAAGATGCACACCTTGCCGGGTGACGGTACGACGGGCAGGTCAGGCGCCAGGCACGTGCACATCCATTGCGCAGCTTAACGAGTGTAGGAAGACAGCTGCTTGCGACGCTGCGACATATTCGGACATCGGTACGCAGGCTTGGAGTTGCGACTCTTGCAACCCTGACTTTGCGGTGAAAAAACGGGTGTCTTTCACGGCCACGAGTACCGAAAATGACTGATAGCTACCTTAAGGTCATGCCAAAGGTCTGACACAGGATGCAGCACAAAATTCGCGCCAGTGGCACAATTGCCCCTATTACGCCTTATCCCAGACAGGATTGCCCATGCTGCAACTGAAAACCGACGCCCTGATGGCCACCCCGTGCGACGACGAAGAAGACAACATGGCCATGCTCTGCTGCCATGGCAAGAACGGCGAGATGTTCATGCTGAGCCGTTACCCGGACGAAGAGGAAGTGGAGCTGACCTGGGACTACGAGCCGTCGACCCTGGACGGGCTGAAGATCACCCTGAGCGCCACGACCCTGCTGGTAGAACTGGCAGCCGGCGATGCCGACGCACTGGGCGGCAAGGACCAGTTGGAGATCACCCACGCCACCGCTGCCTCGGACCTGGCCGAAGTGGAAGAAACCCTGCAAAACATCCTCAAGGGCACCGGCACCTACATTCGCACCTGACGCGGCCCCATTGCCTGTAGTGAGCGGGCTTGCCCCGCGCCGGGTGGCGAAGCCACCCCGATTGGGGCGTCGGGGGTGTTTCAGGGAGATCGGGGTGAGGGGTTTTGGATCGCGGCGCTGCTGGCGCGGGGCAAGCCCGCTCACTACAACAATTGCGGGCGCCCACACAATATTCCTACAAGTTTTCCTAAAAATACTCCGCGCGCCGTTAGTCGCCACCCCCTTCGATGCATTAAAGTAAGCCTCCCAAGCCCGGTGTTTTTGATCGACACCCGGGCTCATCTCTCCAGGAACCGTCATCGATGGAACATCGTGAAGCGCTGCTTGCGCTGCGAACCTTTCTTTCTACGCAGATTCTCGGCCAGGAAAAACTCATCGATCGCCTGCTGATCGCCCTGCTCGCCGACGGCCACATGCTCGTCGAAGGCGCCCCGGGCCTGGCCAAGACCAAGGCCATCAAAGAGCTGGCCGAAGGCATTGAAGCGCAGTTCCATCGTATCCAGTTCACCCCCGACCTGTTGCCCGCCGACATCACCGGCACCGAGATCTATCGCCCGGAAACCGGCAGCTTCGTGTTCCAGCAAGGGCCGATCTTCCACAACCTGGTGCTGGCGGACGAAATCAACCGCGCCCCGGCCAAGGTGCAATCGGCGCTGCTCGAAGCCATGGCAGAGCGCCAGGTCAGCGTCGGGCGCAGCACTTACGACCTGTCACCGCTGTTCCTGGTGATGGCCACGCAAAACCCGATCGAGCAGGAAGGCACCTACCCGCTGCCCGAAGCCCAGCTCGACCGTTTCCTTATGCACGTGAAAATCGGCTTCCCGGACGCCGCCGTCGAGCGGCGCATCCTGCAACAGGCCCGTGGCGAAGCCCTCAACGGTGAAACCAAGCCCGAGCGCCGCGTCAGCCAGCAAGCCATCTTCGCCGCCCGCAAGGAAATCCTTGGCTTGTACATGGCCGACGCGGTGGAGGAATACCTGGTGCAACTGGTGATGGCCACGCGCACGCCAGCCAAGTTCGACCCGGAAATGGCCGAGTGGATCGCCTACGGTGCCAGCCCCCGGGGCTCCATCGCCCTCGACCGCTGCGCCCGCGCCCATGCGTGGCTGGCCGGTCGCGATTTTGTCAGCCCGGAAGACATCCAGGCGGTGTTGTTCGACGTGCTGCGTCACCGCATCATTCTGTCGTTCGAGGCAGAAGCGGCCGGTGTTGACCAGGACCGTGTGGTGCAACGCATTCTCGACGTCGTTGCCGTCGCTTGAACCCCATGAACGCAAGCGATGGTATCCGCGTCACCCTCAGCGAATTGATCGAGATGCGCCATCGCGTGCGCGAAGTACAGCTGTTTTCCACCCCGAGCCAGCGCAGCCCGTTGATCGGTCTGCACCACTCCAAGCTGCGCGGGCGCGGTGTCGACTTTGACCAGGTGCGGGTCTACCAGGCCGGGGACGACGTGCGCACCATCGACTGGCGCGTCACCGCACGCACCCAGGAGCCGCACACCAAACTGTTCCACGAAGAACGCGAACGACCGATCTTCATCATGGTGGAACAAAGCTGCCGGCTGTTTTTCGGCTCCGGTCAGATGTTCAAATCAGTGCTTGCCGCGCAGGCCGCCAGCCTGATCGGCTGGGCAGCCCTGGGGCACAACGACCGCGTCGGCGGGCTGGTGTTCGGCGACAGCGAGCACTACGAAATCAAACCCCGGCGCAGCAAGCAAAGCCTGCTGCAACTGCTCAACCGCCTGGTGCGCGTCAACCAGAGTTTGAACACCGAGAGCCGTCCCGAAGCCGATGCGCTGGGCATGGCCCTGCGCCGTGGCCGCGAAGTGCTGCGCCCGGGCAGCCTGGTGATTGTGATCTGTGATGAACGCGCTCTCACCGAGGGTGCCGAGCAACAGCTGAGTCTTTTGTCACGGCATTGCGACCTGTTGCTGCTGCCCATCTCCGACCCGCTGGACCACGCCCTCCCCGCTGCCGGGCTGCTGCGTTTCGCAGAAAGAGGCGCACAGCTGGAACTGGACACGCTGAACTTCGATTTGCGCCAAGCCTACAAGGCCCAGGCCGAAGCACGCATTGCCCGCTGGGAACTGCTCGCGCAGAAACTGCGGATCCTGCTGATGCCCTTGAGCACCCAGAGCGAAATGGTCGAACAACTGCGCGAATACCTCAACCCGCAACGTCCGGTTAAAAAGCAATGAGCAGCCTCGACCAACTGCAACCGCTGATCGCGCCGCCGGCCATCGGCTTTTGGCCGCCTGCGCCGGGCTGGTGGCTGTTGCTGCTGCTGATCCCGCTGTTGGGCTGGGGCTTATGGACGCTGCGCCGTTTCCTGCCGTCCCGGCGCCCGGTGGCCCGCGCCGAACAGCCCCTGGACCCGTTGCGCATCGCCGCCCTCGCGGAACTGGCACTGATGCCCAAGCCCTACGACGGAGCGCCTGCCGGTGCCTGGCTGCAGCAACTCAACGGCCTGCTCAAGCGCCTGTGTCGCAATGACTACCCTTACAGCCAGAGCCATACCCTCAACGGGCGCAAATGGCTGGCCTTCCTCGACAACCGCTGCCCGGCGGCGGGCTTGACGCGCTGGATGGTGCTGGTGGAAGGCGCCTACAAACCTGAATGCAAACTGGACGACAAGGCCATCGCCGGCCTCACCCAGGCCGTCGATACCTGGATTCGCAAACATGTTTGAGTTCGCCTGGCCGTGGATATTCGCCCTGTTGCCCTTGCCGTGGTTGATGCGGCTCGTGCTGCCGGTGGCCGACAGCGGCGAACCGGCGCTGAAAGTCAGCTACCTCAGCGACCTTGAAGGCCTGGCCCGCCGCCGCGCCCGCGTGAACCTGCCGGGCTGGCGCCAACAGGCGCCGTTTGTGGTGCTGTGGCTGCTGCTGTTGACCGCCGCCGCGCGGCCGGAATGGCTCGGCGAACCGCTGCCGATTGCCGCCAGCGGTCGCGACTTGCTGGTGGCGGTGGACGTGTCCGGCTCCATGGACTTTCCCGACATGCACTGGCAGGACGACGATGTGAGCCGCCTGTCGCTGGTCAAACACTTGCTGGGCGACTTCCTCGAAGAGCGCGAAGGTGACCGCGTAGGCCTGATCCTGTTTGGCAGCCAGGCTTACCTGCAAGCCCCGCTGACCTTCGACCGCCGCACCGTGCGCGCCTGGCTGGACGAAGCGCGCATCGGCATCGCCGGCAAGAACACGGCTATCGGCGATGCTATCGGCCTGGCCCTGAAGCGTCTGCGCCAACGCCCGGCGCAGAGCCGCGTGCTGATCCTGGTCACCGACGGCGCCAACAATGCCGGGCAGATCGACCCGCTGACCGCCGCCCGCCTGGCCGCTGAAGAAGGCGTGAAAATCTACCCGATCGGCATCGGCGCCGACCCCGAGCAAACCGGCTCATTGGGCATCCTCGGTGTGAACCCGAGCCTGGACCTCGACGAACCCGCCTTGAAGGCCATTGCCGAGGCCACGGGCGGGCATTACTTCCGTGCCCGTGACGGCGAAGAACTGCAACAGATCAAGGAAACCCTCGACAAGCTCGAACCCGTCGCCCAGCAACCCACCCAGGCCCGCCCGGCCCAGGCGCTGTACAGCGCACCACTGGCGCTGGCGCTGGTGCTGAGCATGCTGCTGGTGATCCAGGAGCGCTGGCCGAACAACGCGCTGCAACGGCTGTTCAACAAACTCTCGAGCAAGGGCCACTTTCTGCAACAGCACCCGGAATGGCGCCAACGCCTCAAACGCCTGCGCTTGCGGAGGCGTCGATGATCGACCTGTGGCCGCACCTGTTCCGTCCCTGGTGGCTGTTGCTGCTGCCCTTGCTCGGCTGGCTGCTGTGGCAACTGTGGCACCGGCAGAAACGCGCCGGGCGCTGGCAGATGATCCTGCCCCCGGCTTTTCACGCGGTATTGCTCAGTGGTGGCAGCGGCCGCGAAAGCAAATCGCCGTGGGTGGTGCTGGGCATCGCCTGGTTGCTGGCCGTGCTGGCGCTGCTCGGGCCGAGTTGGCAACGGGTGGAGCAATCCAGCCAGAAACCTTCCGATCCGTTGGTGGTGTTGCTGGAACTGACCCCGGAAATGCTCGCCACCGACAGCCCGCCCAACCGCCTGGAACAAGCACGGCGCAAGCTGTATGACTTGCTGCAGGCGCGGGACAACGCCCCCACCGCGATTGTCGTGTACGCCGGCAGTGCCCACACGCTGGTGCCGCTGTCGGACGACCTGGCCACCAGCCGCAACCTGCTCGAAGCCCTGCGCCCCTCGATCATGCCGCAGCCAGGCCATCGCGCCGACCTGGCGGTTGAAAAGGCTTTGGGCCTGCTCAAACAAGGTGGCCTCGGCCAGGGGCGTCTGTTGCTGGTCGGTTCATCACTGTCCAAACAGGAGCGCCAGGGCATTCGCCTGCTGCTGCAAAGCAACCAGTCGCCAAGCCTGTCGATCCTCGGTATCGGCAGCCGCGAAGGCACGCCCGTCACCCAGGAAAGCGGCGAGTTCCTTAAGGACGAACAAGGCGCGATCCTGGTGCCGCGCCTCGACAGCCCGACCCTCAAGGCATTCGCCAGCGAAATGGGCGGCCGCTACCGAGCCGCGCGCCTGGACGACAAAGACCTGCGCCAACTGGGCCTGCTCGACGGCCCGCAAAGCCTGCGCAACGACGGCCAGTTGCTGCACCTGGACACCTGGGCCGACCAGGGCTATTGGTTGCTGCTGCCACTGTTGCTGCTGGCCGCCTGCGCCGGGCGCCGTGGCTGGTTGTTCTGCCTGCCGTTGCTGCTGCTCGGCGCACCGCAACCCAGCTATGCCTTTGAGCTGCAAGACCTGTGGCTGCGCCCGGACCAGCAAGGCCAGTACCTGCTCAAGCAAAAGCGCCCCGCCGAAGCGGCCGAGCACTTCCAGGACCCGCAGTGGCAGGGCGTGGCGCTGTACGAAGCGGGCAACTACGCCGAGGCGATCAAACGCTTTGCCGAGGGCAACGACGCCTATTCCCACTACAATCGGGGTAATGCCCTGGCCAAGGCCGGTGAACTGGAGGCCGCCATCGATGCTTACGAGCAAGCCCTGGAAGCCCAACCCGACCTGCAACCGGCCCTGAAAAACAAGGCACTGGTGGAAACCCTGCTGCAGGAACAGGCGCAACCCGAGCCGCCCCAGCCTGCAAAAAACGAGGATGACGAAACCACGCAACCCGGCCAAACTGCGCAACCGGGCGCAACCGGGCAAAGTGCCACTGGCGCCGAACAGTCGTCACAGGGCCAGGACGAGGCACAGGCCGGCGATACCCAGACCGGCGCCACGCCGCAAGCAGGCGGTAACGAAGTACCCGGCAGCGAGTTGGGCGACGAGCAAACCACCACCCCGCCCCTGCGCCCTGCCGATGCCAGCATCGACGGCGAACACCGCCAGGCCCTGGAACAATGGCTGCGGGAGATCCCGGACAATCCTGGCGAACTGCTGCGCCGCAAATTCTGGTACGAACAGCAACAACATCAGGACAAGACTCGATGATCCGCCGTCCCACCCTTCTGCTTCTGCTCGCGTTAACGGCAGGCCACGCCCAGGCGGCGAACCTGGTTGCCAGCGTCGACCGCAGCCGCCTCAATTCCGGGGAAACGGTGGAACTGACGGTGGAATCCAGCGACGTGACCCAGTTCGGCAAGCCTGACCTGACGCCCCTGGACGCGCAGTTTGAAGTCAGTGGCACGCGCCAGATCAACCAACTCACCACCCTGGGCGGCGACAACCACGCGACCACGCGCTGGATCATCACCCTGCTGCCCAAGGAAAACGGCAGCGTGGTGATCCCGCCGCTGCAAGTCGGTGAACTCAAGACCCAGCCCATCACCCTGCAAGTGGTAGAGACCACCAGCCAGGACACCGCCGCCGAACTGGCCCCGGTGTTCATCGAGGCCAACCTCGACCAGAGCGCGGTGTACGTACAAGCCCAGGCGCTGCTGACCGTGCGCGTGTACCACTCGGTGTCGCTGTATGACGACAGCAGCCTCACGCCGCTGCAGATTCCCGATGCGCGCATCGAGCAGTTGGGTGAGTCGCGCACCTACGAGAAAGTCATCAACAGCATCCGCCACGGCGTGATCGAAACCCGCTACGCGATCTACCCGCAACACAGCGGGGCCCTGGTGATACCGGCGCAGACCTTCAGCGCGACGCTGGTGGAGTCGCGCCCACCCCAGGAGAACACGCTGCAGGGCACCAAGCCGGGCAAGCTGATCCACGTAAGTTCTGCCGAACTGGCGCTGACGGTCAAACCCAAGCCCGCCCTGTACCCGGCCGACGCGCCTTGGCTGCCGGCGCGCAGCTTGAACCTCACCGAAGGCTGGAACCCGGAGCCTGAGCATGTGCAGGTCGGCGACTCGCTGACCCGCAGCCTCACGGTCAAGGCCGAGGGGCTTTCCAGTGCGCAGTTGCCGGCCCTGCCCAGCAGCGATATCAATGGCCTGCGCCGCTACCCGGACCAGCCGGTGCTCGGCAACCAGAACAATGACCGTGGCCTGATCGGCAGCCGCGAAGACCGCGAAGCCCTGGTGCCGACCCGGGCGGGTGCAGTTGAACTGCCGGCCGTGGAGGTGGTGTGGTGGAACACCCACGAAGACCATCTCGAACGCACCACCCTGCCCGCCCGCACGCTGCAAGTGGCCACCAACCCGAGCCTGGTGGTGGACACCCCCGCCACGCCCACCGTGATCACCGCGCCGGACGATGAGCGCCTGTGGCTATGGCAGCTGAGCACGTTGATCCTGGCCTGCACCACGCTGCTGGGTTTCGGCCTGTGGTGGCGCGCGCGTCGGCAACCCGCCGTGCAACGTGCCGCGCAGACCGGCCCGAGCCCACGCACGCTGCTTGACGACCTCAAGCGCGCCACCCAGGCCAACGACCCTCAGGCGACACGCCAAGCCCTGGATGCCTGGGCCCGCCAGCAACCGGAAACCCTGGCCGACATGGCGGCGCGGTTTGTGCCTCTGTCGGATGCGCTGGATGGGTTGAACGGCGCGCTGTACAGCGAAAGCGGCCAGTACTGGCTGGGCGAAGAGCTGTGGCGTGCGGTAAAGGCCATCCCTATCGCCGAACGCGAAGCAGACCCGGCCACCGACACCACCAGCTTGCCGCCGCTGTACCCCAAATAATTCGCCGCCCCCCTGTAGGAGCCGGCTTGCCGGCGATGGCGGTGTATCAGTCAACACATTTGTTGGCTGACACACCGCCATCGCCGGCAAGCCAGCTCCTACAGGGGGTGAGCAGCTGCGGTGCTTTTACGGGTAAACTCCCCCTCCTTTTCATCTATTCCACGGAGTTCGCCTTGCGTCTGTTTCACACCTCCGACTGGCACCTGGGCCAAAATCTTCACGGCCAGGAACGCGACTTCGAACACGCCTGTTTTCTCGAGTGGCTGCTGGGCCAGCTCAAGGCCCAGCTGCCGGATGTGTTGCTGATCGCCGGCGATATTTTCGACACGGTCAACCCGCCGCTCAAAGCCCAGGAGCGGCTGTATGACTTCATCATCAGCGCCCACGAACAGAACCCCAAGCTGACCATCGTGATGATCGCCGGCAACCACGATTCCGGCTCCCGTATTGAACTGCCCGCGCCGCTGATGCGCCGCCTGCGCACCCATGCGCTGGGCCGTGTGTTGTGGCTGGATGACGGCCAGCTGGATGCCGAGCGCCTGCTGATCCCGCTGCCGGATGCCAAGGGCAAGATCGCCGCCTGGTGCCTGGCGCTGCCCTTTTTGCGCCCGGCGGAAGTCACCGGCGCTCACCTGGGTGACGACTACCTGCAGGGTATCGGCCAGGTGCATGAATGGCTGATCGCCGCCGCCAACGCCAAGCGCAAGAAAGGCCAGGCACTGATTGCCATCAGCCATGCGCACATGGCCGGTGGTTCGGTATCGGAAGACTCCGAGCGCAGCCTGATCATCGGTAATGCCGAGGCACTGCCCGCCAAGCTGTTCGACAGAAGCGTGGCGTACGTTGCCCTCGGCCATTTGCACAAGCCGCAAAAGGTCAACGGCGAAGAGCGTATTCGCTACAGTGGCTCGCCAATCCCGCTGTCTTTTTCCGAAATCGGCTACAAGCATCAGATTCTCGACGTGACGTTCCAGGGCCAAGCCCTGGTAGGTGTCGAACCGATCCTGATCCCGCGCTCGGTCGACCTGCAACGCCTGGAAGCCGCGCCCCTGGCGGATATTCTTGCGCAGCTTGCCGAGTTGCCGGACATCGACCTGCTCGCCGAAACCCAGCGTCACCCCTGGCTGGAAGTGCGCGTGCGCCTCGACGAGCCGCAACCCGACCTGCGCCAGCAGATCGAAACCGCCCTGCAAGGCAAGGCAGTGCGCCTGGTGCGCATCGCGGCTGAGTACGCCGGCAAAGGCAGCCGTGAGGAGGAAGGCGAAGATCGCTTGGTCGAACTTGACCAGCTCACGCCCCAGGAACTGTTCAGCCGTGCCTGGCAGGACAGCTATGGCAGCGAAGTGGACGAACAAACCTTGAAGGACTTCGCCGTGCTGCTCCAGGAAGTGCAACAGGAGGGCGAACAGCCATGAAGATCCTCGCCATCCGCCTGAAGAACCTGGCCTCCCTCGCCGGCCCGTTCGAGATCGATTTCACCGCCGAGCCCCTGGCCAGTGCCGGGTTGTTTGCCATTACCGGGCCGACCGGTGCCGGTAAAAGTACTTTGCTGGATGCCCTGTGCCTGGCGTTGTTTGGCGCCGTGCCGCGTCTGGGCGATACCGGCCAGGCGAAAATGCCGGATGCCGACAGCGATATTTCCATCGGCGACCCACGTACGTTGCTGCGTCGCGGCACCGGCGGCGGGTATGCCGAGGTGGATTTTGTCGGCGTCAGCGGCAAGCGTTACCGTGCGCGCTGGGAAGCCAACCGCGCCCGTGACAAGGCCAGCGGCAAGTTGCAGAACAGCCGCCAGAGCCTGATCGACCTGGACAGCGAACAACTGCTGGCCAGCCAGAAAACCGAATACAAGACCCAGCTGGAATTGGCCCTGGGGCTGAATTTCGAGCAATTCACCCGTGCGGTGTTGTTGGCGCAAAGCGAGTTCAGTGCCTTCCTCAAGGCCAACGACAACGAGCGCAGCGAACTGCTGGAGAAGCTCACCGACACCGCCCTTTACACTCAGCTCGGCCGGCGTGCCTTCGACAAGGCTAAAGAGGCCCGTGACGTACACAAGCAGTTGCAGGACCAGGCGGTTGGCGTGGTTCCCCTGGCGCCCGAAGCACGCGCTGAACTGGACCAGCAGTTTGACGCCGCGCAGCAGCAGCTCAAGACCCAGCAAGCCCAGCTCAAACAGCTTGAGCTTCAACACACCTGGCTCAAGGAATTGCGCGATTGGCAGGAGCGCCAGCTGGCTGCCACCGAACAACTGCAGCGCGCGCAAGCCGAATGGGAGAACCAGGGCCAGCAACGCGAAGACCTGAACCGCCTGGAGCAGTTGGCGCCGCAACGTCATCAGTTTGCGCGCCAGGCCGAACTGGGCAGCCTGCTTACGCCGTTGGCCGCGCAGATTCAATCGCATAGCCAGCAACAAGCCGAACTGCACACCCAGCAGGAACAGGCCCGGCAACAGCAAGCGAACGCGCAAAGCGCCTTGACCGACGCCCTGAAACAGCAGACCGATGCCGGGCCTTTGCTGCGCCAGGCCTTTGAAGCGCAAAGCACCCTCACCCGCTTGACCCACGAATTGGCCAAGCGTACCGAGGACAAGCAGCAGCAGGAACACGCCTGCACTGAAGGCCAGACCCAACTCACCGGCCTGCTGGACACACAGAACCAGGTCGCCGAACGCCTGCAACGCCTGGCGACTGAGCTAGAGCGCAGTGCCGAACTCGCCCCCCTGAGCGACGCCTGGACCGCGTACCGCGACCGCCTGCAACAGCTGATGTTGATCGGCAACCGCCTGAACAAAGGCCACGCCGAACTGCCGCAACTGGAAGAACGCGCCACCCGCGCCGCCGAGCAGTTCACCGGGCAACGCAAAGCCCTGGACCTGCTGTACCAGGAAGCCGGCGCTGAACCCCATGCGGTGGCCGAGCAGATCCAATTGCTCGCCAGCCTGCTGCAGGACAATCGCAAACAGCAGCGCGCCTTCGAAGACCTGACGCGTTTGTGGGACAGCCAGCAACAGCTTGACCAGCACGCCGCCACGCTGACGCAAAAACTCACCGATGCCCAACAGCAGCGCGAGCAACTGAACCAGACCGGCCTGCAAACCAAAGCCGAATTGACCGTTGCCGAACAAACGCTGAGCGTGACCAAACAGCTGCTGGAACGCCAGCGCCTGGCGCGCAGCGCCAGTGTCGAAGAATTGCGCGAGCAGTTGCAGGACGACCAGCCGTGCCCGGTGTGCGGCAGCCACGAACACCCGTATCACCAGCCCGAAGCCCTGCTCCAAAGCCTGGGTCGGCATGACGAAAACGAAGAGGCCTCGGCACAGAAAGCCGTCGACACCCTCAAGGAAAAACTCACCGAGCTGCGCGGTGAAGTGGGCGGCCTGATCGCCCAGCAAAAGGAATACCTGCAACAACAGGAACAGCTGGCGACGCAACAGCAAGCCCTCAAGCCAAGCCTGGACGCGCACCCGTTGTCCGCGGCCTTGTTCGACCAGGACGCGGCCAAGCGCAGCGCCTGGCTGGACCAGCAACTGGGCCAACTGACCCAGAGCATCACCCAGGACGAACAACGCCAAGGTGCCCTGCTCAACCTGCAACAAAACGCCGGGCGCCTGCAGCAACAAGTGCAAGCCGCCCAGGAAGCCAGCCAACAGGCGCGCCAATTGCTGGTGGACCAGCAACGCGAGTTGGCCAACGACCGCGAACGCCTCGACGAGGAACTGAACGCCTTCGCCAACCTGCTGCCTGCGCACACCCTGGAAGGCTTGCGCACCGAGCCGGCCGCCACCTTCATGCAGCTGGATCAGCAGGTCAGCCAGCGCCTTGAACAGCTGGGCCACCAACGCGACGAGCTGGCCGAGCGGCAAGAACGCCAGCAGGCCATCGAGAAAGAACAGACCCACCAACAGCATCGCCAGCAACAACGCGATGTGCTGGTTCAACAGGTCAATGACCTGGCGGCCCAGCATCAGGCAGCCCAGGCCACGCTCGGCGCATTGCTCGGCGAACATACCAGCGCCGAACAGTGGCAACACCTGTTGGATGAGGCCGTCACCGGCTCACGCCAGAGCGAAACCGATGCCAGTAAACAGCTGCAAGAGATCCACAACGCACTGATCCAACTGGCGGCCGACCTCAAGGCCCAGCAGGAGCGTGAGCAGGCTTTGCAAGCCGAACAACAGACCCTCGCCAGTCGCCTCGGCGAGTGGCGTGCCCTACACCCCGAACTCGACGACGCCGGCCTGGACCGCTTGCTGGCCTACGACGACACCCAGGTGAGCCAGTTGCGCCAGCAACTGCAACACAGCGAAAAAGCCGTCGAGCAGGCCAAGGTTCTGCTGCAAGAGCGCGAGCATCTGCTGGCTCAGCATCAGGCCCAGCACAATGGCAACCTCGACGCCGAGGCATTGGACAGCGCCCTGGCCAGCCTCAACCAGCAGTTGGCCGACAGCGAAAAACACTGCGCCGAGTTGCGCGCGCGTCAATCCGAAGACCAGCGCCGCCAGGATGCCAA
This sequence comes from Pseudomonas sp. GW821-FHT05H12, assembly GCF_059419385.1. Lineage (NCBI taxonomy): Bacteria > Pseudomonadati > Pseudomonadota > Gammaproteobacteria > Pseudomonadales > Pseudomonadaceae > Pseudomonas > Pseudomonas sp. GW821-FHT05H12. The sequence continues at coordinate 52,705 of NZ_JBWKRS010000024.1, forward strand.
CCAGGCTTTCGCCGAACAGATCACCCAGGCCTACGACGAGTGGCAGCGCTGGGCACGCCTGAACGCGTTGATCGGTTCTGCCACCGGCGATACGTTCCGCAAGATCGCCCAGGCCTACAACCTCGACCTGCTGGTGCACCACGCCAACGTACAACTGCGCCAGCTGGTTCGGCGCTACCGCCTCAAGCGCGGCGGCAGCATGCTCGGTTTGTTGGTGATGGACACGGAGATGGGCGATGAACTGCGCTCGGTGCACTCGTTGTCCGGCGGTGAAACCTTCCTGGTGTCCCTGGCGCTGGCTCTGGGCCTGGCGTCGATGGCGTCGAGCACGTTGAAGATCGAGTCGCTGTTTATCGATGAAGGCTTCGGCAGCCTGGATCCGGAATCACTGCAACTGGCGATGGACGCGCTGGACGGCTTGCAGGCCCAGGGCCGCAAGGTGGCCGTGATTTCCCACGTGCAGGAAATGCACGAGCGCATCCCGGTGCAGATCCAGGTCAAGCGCCAAGGCAATGGCTTGAGCACCCTGGAGGTCAAGTGAGCGAGGCGCTGCTGTATTCGTTCCGGCGCTGCCCCTATGCGATGCGCGCTCGGCTAGCGTTGCGTTACTCGGGCGTGCCGGTGCGTATCGTGGAAGTGAGCCTCAAGGCCAAGCCCGCCGAGATGCTGGCGTTGTCGCCCAAAGGCACGGTGCCGGTGCTGAGCGTTGACGGGCGAGTGATCGAAGAAAGCCTGGAGATCATGCAGTGGGCCTTGGCCCAGCACGATCCGGATAACTGGTTGTTACAAGGCGACCCCGCGGTATTGGCGTTGATCGCCGAGAACGACCAGGACTTCAAGTATTACTTGAATCGATACAAGTACGCCGAGCGCTACCCCGAGCAGCCGATGGAACATTATCGGGCCGGGGGCGAGGTGTTTTTGCAGAAGCTGGAGGGCTTGCTGGCTGAGCGGGATTACCTGGTGGCCAACCACCTGACCCTGGCGGATGCTGCACTGGCGCCCTTCGTGCGTCAGTATGCCCATGTGGATCGAGTGTGGTTTGCCGGAACTTCGTATAAGCGGTTACAGGTTTGGCTTGAGCGGTTTCTGGATTCCGCGTTGTTCATTTCGGTAATGGCTAAGCCCTGAACACCGCGCCGCCTGCATCGCCCGCAAGCGGGCTCCTACATCAAGCGGCGTCGCCAAAATTGTAGGAGTCGGCTTGCCGGCGATAGCGCCCCAAAGAACACCATCGCCCTCAGCAGGCTTCTACAGCTCACTGCTGGGTCTTGTGATCCAGGGCAGCGTAGAAGTTGGCGCTCTGTTGCAGGTATTTCTGGGTGTAGGCGCTGGTGCTGGATTTTTTGCCGGAGACTTCCACACTGGCGGCGGCAGGCAGGGCAACAGTGGCGGAAACGGCGGAAGCGGCGATGATCGAGAAGAGATTCAAATTCATGTCGGTAACCCTTGTGTTCGTCTGGTTGAGTGGCCGGTGAAGGCCTTGGAACCAAACTTACGCCCGAGGGTTAAACCTTAGAAATGCTTTGAAACAGTAGCCGCTATTAATGGAATTAATAGAAAGGGTCAGGCCCCGCAATACGGGGCCTGCGGCTTACTGACGCACCAGGAACTTGAGGTCGCTAGGCGCATCGATGGCCAGTTTTTGCACGGTTTTGCCGAGCAGACCGGTCTTGGGATCGCGTTCGACCACCACGATTTCGTTACTTTTCTGGTTGGCGATCAGCAAAAACTTGCCGCTCGGGTCCAGGCTGAATTCGCGCGGGTGGTCGCCTTCCACGGAGCGGCGCTGCAGCTCCTTGAGGTGCGCGGTGGCCGGATCGATGCTGAACACCAGCATCTGGTTGGCGGTGCCACGGTTGCTCACGTAGAGGAACTTGCCGTCACTGGACGCATGCAACGCGGCGCCGGCCTTGTCGGACACTGGTTGGCCAGCGGCGAAGTCCACCAGTTGGGTCTGGCTGAGCTTGCCGTCGGTGTAATCGAACACTGCGACTTGCGCGCTCATCTCGGTGGTCAGCCAGGCATGCTTGCCGTCGGCGCTGAACAACAGGTGCCGAGGGCCACTGCCCGGAGGCAGTTGCACCGACGCCGGATTGGCCGGGGTCAGCGGCAGTTCAGGGTTGGCCTTGGGGTCGTAACGGTAGGCAAACACCTTGTCTGCACCCAGGTCCTGCACAAACACGTACTTGCCGTCTGGCGAAGACACCACCGAATGCACATGGTTGGACGCCTGGCGCTCAGGGTTCACGCGGCTGGCCGGGTGCCCGCTCAACTGCACCGGCGCCGACAGCTTGCCATTGGCGTCCAGCGGCAGGATCGCCAGGCTGCCGCCCGGGTCTTCCAGTACCGAATAGTTGGCGACGAACAGGTAGCGGCCATCGGCGGCTACGCTGGAGTGCGTGGGCTCATTGCCCAGGCTCTGCACCTGGTTGATCAGGGTGAGCTGATGGTTCTGCGGGTCGATGCTGTAGCTGCTGACACGTCCCACCGGGTCTTTCTGGCCCGGGCCGTTCTCGTTGACCACATACAGGTGCTTCTGGTCTTTGGAGATCGTCAGCCACGACGGGTTGGCCGCCTTGGCCGCCAGCACCGGCTTGCCGCTGAACTGTCCGGTACGGCTGTCGAATTGCAGGCGGTAGATCCCTTCGCTGGTACCGGCGGTGTAGCTGCCTACCAGCAATTCGTAGGTATCCGCCGGGGCGGCTTGCACCGACATGGCACCGACACTGCCCGCCATCAGCAGGGGCCAGAATTTACGCATCATCATCCGCTTCGTCCTCGTCGTTGTTATTGTCGCCCTTGATCGCGCTCAAACAGACTAGACGGTGTTCACCGTCTTCGTTGTTCAAAAGCCAGCTCTGCAAGCTGTCGTCAAAGGTGGCGGCATTCAGTTGTTCTGGACTGAACTTCCAACGCTTGAGTTCCCGGCCATCCATGCTTTCGATCAGCAGATGCTGGTCAAACGTGAAGTCGAAGGCGTGCAGCCCGTTGATGATCAGCATGTCGCTGTCGTTGAGGGCTTTGCTCAGGTCTGGTGTTGCGTCGGTCATGATGTGAAGTCACTGCGGGGGAAAAGACACATGATAGGTCAATTCCCCCGCCGTGCCTTGCGGCAATGGTCTAAATCGATCAGTGCGCGAAGAGTGAATTGCCCTTCTGCCCCGCCAACTTCTCCGGCTTGATCAGGAACCGCGCCAGCGCCGGCAGCAGCCACAGCGCACCGAACATGTTCCACAGCAACATGAAGGTCAGCATCAGGCCCATGTCGGCCTGGAACTTGATGGCCGAGAAGATCCAGGTGCACACGCCGATCGCCAGGCACAGGCCGGTGAACAGCACGGCTTTACCGGTGGACTTGAGCGTCTGGTAGTACGCCTCTTGCAGCGGCAGACCGGCACGCAGGAAGCTTTCCAGGCGGCTGTAGATGTAGATGCCGTAGTCCACGCCAATCCCCACGCCCAACGCCACCACCGGCAAGGTTGCGACCTTGACGCCGATGCCCATGAACGCCATCAGCGCGTTGCCCAGCACCGAGGTCAGCACCAGTGGCAGCACGATGCACAGGGTGGCGGCCCAGGAACGGAAAGTGATCATGCACATGGTGGCTACACACAGGTACACCAGGATCAGGATGGTCAGTTCCGATTCCTTGATCACCTCGTTGGTGGCGGCTTCGATCCCGGCGTTACCGGCGGCCAGGATGAATTCCAGGCCGTCCTTGTTGTTTTCCTTGGCGAAGTCCTGCACCGCATGTACCGCGCGGTCGAGGGTTTCGGCCTTGTGGTCGTTGAGGAACACCAGCACCGGCGCCAGCGAACAATTGTTGTTGTACAGGCCGTCAGCCCGGGCGATGGAGTTGTTCAATACATCCGGGTTACGCGACAGGGTTTCCCATTTCAGGTTGCCCTCGTTCATGCCCTTGATCATCTGCTTGGACACAGTGACCAGCGAGATGGCCGACTGCACGCCCTCGGTGTTCTGCATCTTCCACATCAACTGGTCGATGGGTGCCATGGCCTCATAGCGTGAGCAGCCTTCGGCCTTGGTCTTGACCATCACCACCAGTACGTCGGAGCTGGTGGAGTAGTTGCTGATGATGAAGTTGTTGTCCTTGTTGTAGCGCGAGTCCGGGCGCAGTTCCGGCGCGCCTTGGTCGAGGTCGCCGATCTTGAGGTTCTGGCTGTACCAGAGGCCGCCGCCAAAGGCGACCACGGCCAGGGCGATGGAGATTGGCGCGACTTTGGGGCTGGCAAAGTTCGACAGCAGGCGCCAGAACGAGTGTTCGCGGTTGGCGTCCTTTTTGCTCTTGGCGATGGCGCGCTTGCTGATGCCCACGTAGGAAATCGCTACCGGCAGCAGGATCAGGTTGGTGAACACAATCACCGCCACACCGATGGAGGCGCCGATGGCCAGTTCGCGGATCACGCCGATATCGATGATCAGCAGCGTGATGAAGCCCACCGCGTCGGCGAGAATCGCGATCATCCCGGGCAGGAACAGCTGGCGGAATGTGCGTCGCGCCGCTGTCAGCGCGTTGTCGGCTTCACTGGATTGCAAAGCAATGCCGTTGATCTTCTGCACGCCGTGAGAAATACCAATGGCGAAGATCAGGAACGGCACCAGCATCGAATACGGATCAAGGCCGAAACCGAAGAAGTGCATCAACCCCAGTTGCCAGATCACCGCCACCAGCGTGGTGCTCAACACCGCGACGGTGCTGCGCAGGCAGTTGGTAAACCACAGCAGCAGGATCAGGGTGATGACAAACGCGACGCCGAAGAACATCACCACCATCACCAGGCCATCGATCAGGTCGCCGACCTTCTTGGCGAAACCGACGATGTGGATCTTGACGTTGGGGTTCTGCGCTTCGAACTTGTCGCGGATCTTGTCTTCCAGTTCGTGGGAGAACTTGCGGTAGTCCAAAGCGAGCAACTTGCCCTGGTCCTGCGGGTCCGGGTAGGACTCCAGCAGCGGGATATCGACGATGCTCGACTTGAAGTCGTTGGACACCAGGCGCCCGACCTGCCCGGACTTGAGCACGTTGTTGCGCAGTTGATCGAGGCTTTCCGGCGAGCCGTTGTAGCTTTGCGGGATCACTTCGCCGCCGGCAAAGCCTTCTTCGGTCACTTCGGTCCAGCGCACGCTGGGGCTCCACAGCGACTTGAGGCCCGAGCGGTCGACGCCGTTGATGTAGAACACCTCGTCGTTGATCTGACGCAGGGTCTCCATGTATTCCTTGGTGAAGATGTCGCCGTCCTTGGCCTCCACCGAGATGCGCACGGTGTTGCCCAGGTTCGCCAGGTCATTACGGTGCTCCATCATCTTCTCGATGAAGGGGTGCTTGAGGGGGATCATCTTTTCAAAGCTGGTGGACGGGCGAATCAACGTCGCCTGCCAGAACAGAAAAATACTCACCAGCAGGCAGATCACGATCACTGCCGGGCGGTTGTTGAAGATCAGGCGCTCAAGAAAGGTCGCTTTATCGTTGTGATGACTGCTCATTCTTTCCCCGCCTTCTTATTGTTTTGTCGGTTCGGCGCCGGTCGGCGTGGCCACGCGAACGCCACCCTGCCCGGCCAGAATCAAGTTGCCATTGCCTGCCGCCGTGACGGACGACAGCGAAATGCGGTCCGGCCGGTTGAACACGCTGAACGTCACGCCGTCGTCATGGCTGACCACCACACTGCCGCCGTTACCGACGACGACGATGGCGCCGTCATCCAACAACGTGGCGCCCGACAGACCAAACTCCAGCGCTCCCCGCGCCGCGTTCAGTTCAACTTGCTCCCAGGTGCTGCCGAAATCCGTGGAACGGTACAAGTTGCCGCGCAAGCCATACGCCAACAGGGTTTGCGCTTGCGCAGTGCCGATCACGCCAAACAACGAGCCCTCGTAGGGGCCTTCGAGTTTTTCCCAGGTTTGGCCGTCGTCGCGGGAGCGGAACATGCTGCCCTGCTCGCCCACGATGAACAGGCCGGCGTCCTTGATGTGAGCGATGGCGTTGAGGTGGAACTGGTCTTCGTTGTCGAGGCGGTCGCTGACGTCTTCCCAGGTTTTGCCGCCGTCGGTGGTTTCGATCAACGCGCCGTAGGCACCGACCGCCAGGCCGTGGCTGGCGTCGTTGAACCAGATATCGAGTAAGGGGGCTTCGCGCTTGAGGTCTTGGTATTGCTGGGTCCAGGTGGCGCCGCCGTCGGTGCTGGCAAGGATTTGCGCATCATGGCCCACCGCCCAGCCTTGTTTGTCATCGACAAAAAACACGGCGGTGAGCAGTTGGCGGGTGGGTACCTTGGCTTGGGTCCAGGTAGCGCCCTGGTCATCGGAATAGAGGATATGCCCGCGATCACCGACCGCCACCAGGCGCTTGCCTGCGTGGACCACGTCGATCATCAGGCCCTTGGCGGCCTTGGGGGATTCAATCGCAAACACAGTTGCGGCGGGGGTATCGCTGGCGGCCTGGACGGCGGTCGGCAACGCGACGGCTCCAAACAGCGAGAGCGCTGTGGCCAGCAACGCAACCCTGCGTGCGGCGCGTGGGCGGCAAACAACCCAACCCATGACAGGCTCACTCATAGACCTTTCTCCCATTTATTATTGTTATTGCCTGCCTTCCTGGGCCGTGAAACCTGCAACCTAGAGCGCCTGGAGGAAGCTGCGGCCATCCTATCGGGCTTTGGAATCGTCTGACAATCGGCGCTACGTTATCTTTTGTTAACTGATGGCGTTTCCTCCGCAGCTGAATATAGCGGCATTCGTCAGGCTGATCAGTGCACACAAATGAATTTTTATTCTATCTATTGAATTTCGGGAATTTTTATTCCATTAATAGCATTCTTGAAAACAATAATTCAAAGGACCTCGGCTATGCGTGAACTCGGAATCGGCCTGATCGGTACAGGCTTCATGGGCCGCGCCCATGCGTTGGCGTTCAACAACGCCCGGGCGGTGTTCGAACTGCCGGTAACCCTCAAGCTGGCCGCCCTGGCCGATGCCGACACCGAGCGTGCCCAGCGCTGCGCCACGGCCTGGGGGTTTGCGCAGGCCCATGGCGACTGGCAAGCCCTGGTCAACGACCCCAACGTTGACGTCGTCGCCATCACCACGCCCAACCACTTGCACTACCCCATGGCCATGGCCGCGATTGCGGCGGGCAAGGCGGTGTATTGCGAAAAACCCCTGGCCGTCAGCCTGGAACAGGCCGATGCCATGCGCCGCGCCGCCAGTGCGGCCGGGGTGGTGACGCGGGTGGGTTACAACTATCAGCACAACCCGATGATCCTGCTGGCCAGGCAGATGATTGCCCGAGGCGAACTGGGTGAGATCATCAGCTTCCAGGGCGAGTTCAGCGAAGACTTCATGGCCGACCCCGCGTCACCTTGGTCGTGGCGCTGTGAAGTGGAGCATGCCGGTGGCGCCCTCGCGGATCTGGGCAGCCACTTGCTGTCGATGGCCCGTTATTTGGTCGGGGATGTGGTGAGCGTGTGTGCCGATACCCAGACCGTGCATGCCCGCCGCCCGGCTACCAAAGGCAGCAGCGAACACAAAGCCATCGCCGTGGACGATCACGTGCACGCGCTGCTGCGCTTTGCCAATGGCGCACGTGGCACGGTGAGCAGCAGTTGGCTCAAGCACGGCTACAAGAACCACCTGAGTTTCGAGATCAGCGGCACCCTGGGTACCTTGGCGTTCGACCAGGAACGCTTGAATGAACTGCGCCTGTGCCGCGTCGGCCAGGACGGTTTCCAGCGCCTGCTCGCCGGCCCGGCCCTGCCCGGCTACGCGGCGTTCAGCCCGGCGGCGGGCCATCAGTTGGGCTACAACGAGTTGAAGACGCTGGAGGTGCAGGAGTTGATCATGGCGTTGGCGGGGCAAGGCGCGGATGGCACCGACTTTGAAGCGGCGTGGGCAGTGGAGCGGCTGGCGACGGCGATTCGTGTCGCCGCCAAAGAAGAGCGCTGGGTCAACGTGAACTCACTCTAAAACTCACCACAAAACCTCTGTGGGAGCTGGCTTGCCTGCGATGGCGGTATAACTGATACACCGCTATCGCAGGCAAGCC
>NZ_JBWKRS010000024.1:60779-107706 GCF_059419385.1 Pseudomonas sp. GW821-FHT05H12
TTGTGCGTCCTCTTCCTCTCCCCCCACCTCCCCCCCCCCCCCCCCCCCCCCCCCCCCCCCCCCCCCGCTCCCACATTTGGATCACCTACATTTTAAAATCAGCGCAACGCGCGGCGCAGGACTTTGCCCACGGTGGTCTTGGGCAGTTCGGTGGTGCGGAACTCAACGTATTTGGGCATCTTGTACCCCGTCAGGTATTCCCGGCAGTGGGCGAGGATTTGTTCCTGGGTCAGGTTCGGGTCCTTGCGCACCACGATGATCTTGACCTTCTCGCCGGTCACCGCATCTTCCACGCCAATCGCGGCCACTTCACCCACGCCCGGGTGCATCGCGACCACGTCTTCGATTTCATTGGGGTACACGTTGAAACCGGAGACCAGGATCATGTCCTTCTTGCGGTCGACCAGGCGGATGAACCCGCGCTCGTCCATCACCCCGATATCACCCGTGGACAACCAGCCCTCGGCATCCAGCACCTCGGCAGTGGCTTCCGGGCGTTTCCAGTAGCCCTGCATGACCTGTGGGCCACGCACTTGCAGCTCGCCCTGCTCGCCAATCTCGGCCAGTTCGCCGTCTTCGCGCACAAAGCGCACCCAGGTCGACGGCAAGGGCACGCCAATGCTTCCGGTGAATTCCATCTCGCGCATGCGCGCAATGTTGATCGGGCTGATGCTCACCACCGGCGAGCACTCGGTGAGGCCGTAGCCTTCGATGATCGGCAACCCGGTGACTTCCTTCCAACGCTTGGCCACCGCCGTATGGGTGGCCATGCCGCCCGCGATCACCATGCGCAGCGCCGAAAAGTCCCGCGCACAAAACTCTTTGTTTTCCAGCAAACCGTTAAACAGCGTGTTGACCCCGGCAATGCCGTTGAAGCGTTCCTTGCGCAGGATCATCTGCACGCGCTTCACATCCCGCGGGTTGGCGATGAGGATGTTGCGCCCACCCAGGCACATGAACATCAGGCAGTTCACCGTCAGGGAAAAGATGTGGTACAGCGGCAGCAAGGTGACGTTGGTTTCCTGCTGGTCCTGGTCCAGTTGGTCACCGACCCAGGCCTTGGCTTGCAGCAGGTTGGCGATGATGTTGCGGTGGCTGAGCATCACCCCCTTGGCATCGCCGGTGGTGCCACCGGTGTATTGCAAAAAGGCCAGGTCATCCAGGGCCATGGCCACTGGAAAATGGTTGAGCGCCCGCCCTTCTTTCAGCACCTGATTGAAGCGCACCGAACCACGCAGGTTGAACGCCGGCACCTGCTTTTGCACCCGGCGCAGGATGAAGTTCATCGCCGCCCCTTTGAAGGTGCCCAGCAGGTCGCCGATGGCCGCCACCACCACGCGCTTGACGCTGCTGCCGGCCACGACTTTTTCCAGGGTGTGCGCGAAGTTCTCGAAAATCACCACCGTTTCGGCGCCGCTGTCCTTGAGCAAATGCTTGAGCTCATGGGCGGTGTACAACGGGTTGACGTTGACCACCACCGCACCCGCCATGATCGTGCCCAACAAGCAAATCGGGTACTGCAAGCAGTTAGGCATCATCAGTGCCACGCGGTCGCACTTCTTCACCCCCTGGCCCTGCAGCCAGGCAGCAAAGGCAACGCCCTGCACTTTCCAGTCGGCGTAGGTCATTTCGGTGCCGATGCTGACGTAGGCGACCCGCTCGCGAAACTTTTCCAGGTGCTCCAGGAACACCTCGCGCAACGACGGGTAGTCCTCGATACCGGCATCAATGTCGGCCGGAACGCCCGGCAAGTAAGCGTTCAACCAGATCCGTTCGGTTTGTTCCAGGCTTACAGCGTTCATGGCAGTCTCCTTGTTGTTGTTTTTGATAGAGCTACTTTTCGACGATGGCAGTAATGCCCAACCCGCCTGCCGCGCAAATCGAAATCAGGCCGCGTCCACCGCCGTTCTCGTGGAGGGTCTTGGCCAAGGCGGCCAGTTGCCGGCCACCGGTGGCTGCAAAAGGATGGCCACAACCGAGCGAGCCCCCGTTGACGTTCATCTTGCTGCGCTCGATAGCGCCCAGGGGTGTGTCCAAGCCTAGACGCTCCCGGCAATAATCGGCGTCTTCCCAGGCCTTGAGCGTGCACAGCACCTGCGCGGCAAACGCTTCGTGGATCTCGAAGAAATCAAAGTCCGCAAAGCTCAGGCCTTCGCGCTTGAGCATGCGCGGCACCGCGTAGGCCGGGGCCATCAACAGGCCTTCGGTGCCGTCGACGAAGTTCACTGCCGCCGTTTCGCCCGTGCGCAGGTAGGCCAGCACCGGCCAGCCGTTCTCGGCCGCCCACTCTTCACTGGCCAACAGCACCACCGACGCGCCATCGGTCAGCGGCGTGGAGTTGCCCGCGGTGAGCGTGCCGTTCTGCCGGTCATAGGCCGGGGACAAGCCCGCGAGCTTTTCCAGGCTGGCGTCGGCACGCAGGTTGTTGTCACGGGCCAGGCCGCGATGGGGGCTGATCAGGTCATCAAAGAAGCCCCGGGCGTAGGCCGCTGCCAGGCGTTGGTGGCTGGTGAGGGTCAGTTCGTCCTGGGCCAGCCGCTTGATCTGCCAGCGCTTGGCCATTTCTTCGCAGTGCTCGCCCATGGACAGGCCGGTACGCGGCTCACCGTTGCGCGGCAGCAAGGGTTTGAAAAACATCCCCGGACGCACCTTCAACAGTGCCTTCAGCTTGTCGCCCATGCCCTTGGCACGGTTGGCCGACAGCAGCGTATGGCGCAGGGATTCATTAATGCCGATGGGTGCATCGGAGGTGGTGTCGGAACCGCCGGCGATACCCACGTCGATCTGGCCCAGGGCGATTTTATTGGCCACCAGCAACGCGGCTTCCAGGCCCGTGCCGCAAGCTTGCTGCACATCGTAGGCGGGCGTGTCGGGGGATAAGGTGGTCGACAGCAGCGATTCACGCGCCAGGTTGAAATCCCGCGAGTGCTTGATCACCGCACCGGCGGCAAACTCCCCCAGGCGTTGGCCGTGCAGGTTGTAGCGGTCGACCAAGCCCTGCAGGGCCGCCACCAGCAAATCCTGGTTGCTGTCGTTCGCATACACCGTGTTGGAGCGGGCAAAGGGAATACGGTTGCCGCCGATAATCGCGACGCGACGCACCGGGGCCGGGTTGAAGCTGTAGTCACTCATCGACAGGTCTCATTCCAGATAAAGAGGCCGCGCATATGGGGTTTGTCGCCGGCAAAATTGCGCACTTCGAACTCACGGCGCGGGCCCGTCACGGGTCGGCTCCAGAGCGCCACCTGGCCAGGCAGGAAGATCGGCAGCTTGAAATCGCAATGGGCCTCGGCCTGCTCCAGCCCTCCGGGGGGTTGCTGGGCGGCGAGTGCGCGGCCCAGGGTCCACATGCCATGGGCAATGGCGCGGCGAAAACCGAAGATTTTCGCGCCGATCACCGAGGTATGGATCGGGTTGAAATCCCCCGACACCTTGGCAAAGCGCCGGCCCAGGTCGGCGGGCAGCACCCAACGCTGGGTGCGCAACAAGCCCTCCTCCTGCAACGGCAACACGTCGTCCCACGGCTCGCCGACCGGCGCCTTGACGTCTCGGCGCAGGTACAGGCTGTCGCTTTCCCACACCAGGGCGTCGGCGCCGTAGGCACGGGTGGCGATGCTTAATGCCTGGCCCTTCGGATGGGCAACCCAACGCTCGCAATACACCTCCAGGCGCAGCGCCTGGCCTTCGTGCAGACGCTGATGCTGCCGGATACGATTGGCCAGGTGCACCATGCCGCTGGCCGGGTACGGGAAGCTCGGGCGAGTGAGCAACATCAGGTGCAGCGGGAACGCCAGCACATGGGGATAGGACAGCGGCACGCCCTGCTCGCGGCGAAACCCGCAGGCGCGGCCATAGGCCGCTATCCCGCTGGCCGACAGCTCCACCGCCGAACGCACCAGGCGTTCCCTGGGCAACACCGGTGCGCCGTCGAGTTTGGGCTTGCGCAGCGCACGTACGCCATCAAGCAGCAAGCGTGTACGCGACGGCGGTGGGTCGATGATCTGGGTCACGTAGTCCATGGCTCAGGCTCCCAGCAGGCTTTGGCCACACACGCGTACGACTTGACCATTGACCCCGCCGGACGCCGGGTGCGCCAACCAGGCGATGGTCTCGGCCACGTCGATTGGCTGGCCGCCCTGGGACAGCGAGTTCATGCGCCGCCCCGCTTCGCGGATCATCAGCGGGATCTTCGCGGTCATCTGGGTCTCGATGAACCCGGGCGCCACCGCGTTGACCGTCACCTGCTGCGCGGCCGCCTTTGGCGCCAGGCCTTGCACCAGGCCAATCACGCCGGCCTTGGAGGTGGCGTAGTTGCTTTGCCCCAGGTTGCCGGCGATACCGGAAATCGACGACACGCACACGATGCGCCCACCCGGGTTCAGCCCCTGGCTGTCCAGCAAGGCGTTGCTCAACTGCAGCGGCGCTTCCAGGTTCACCGCCAGCACGCTGCGCCAGGCCGCTTCGGTCATTTTGGCGATGGTCTTGTCACGGGTGATGCCCGCGTTGTGCACCACCACGTCAAACGCGCCGTATTGGCTTACATGGGCTTGCAGCAGCGAAGCCGCGTCGGCGGCGGTGATGTCCAGCGGCAACGCCGAACCGCCGACACTGCTGGCCGCCTGCTGCAAGGCCTCCTGGGCTTGGGGCACGTCCACGCACACGACATGGGCGCCATCACGCGCCAGCACCTGGGCGATGGCCAAACCGATGCCACGGGACGCGCCGGTGACCAAGGCACGGCGACCGACAAAGGGTTTATCCCAGTTGATCGCGCTGTTGCCGTCCACGGCTTTTTCCAGGCGCACCACTTGCCCGGACACGTAGGCCGAGCGGCGCGACAGGAAGAAGCGCAGGCTGCTGTCCAGCGCGGCTTCGGCGCCCGGCGCCACGTAGATCAATTGCACGGTGATCGCCCGGCGCAGTTCCTTGGCCAACGACCGCACCAAGCCTTCCAGGGCGCGCTGTGCGATGGCTTGGGGCAAATCCTTGCACTGCTCCGGCGCCGTGCCGAGCACCACCACACGGCCATGGTGGCCAATGCGCTTGGCGTTGGCGTGGAAGAACACGTAGAGCTCGTCGAGTTGCTGCAAATCGGTGACGCCACTGGCATCGAACACCGCGCCCTGCACCTTGACCGTGGACGGCGCCTTCAAAGTCGCCGGGGTAGCGGCCACGGTATCGGTGGCCTTGAACACCTGTTGCACCTGATCCATCAGGCGCCCTGCCCCGGAGATGATCACCGGGTTGACCAGCCCTTGCTGGCCACTGCGATGGCGCTGCAGCGGCAGCGGTTGCGGCAGGCCGACGGCCTTGGCCAGGCGTCGGCCCCAGGGGGAATTGACGAAGGAAAGGTAGCTGTCACTCATAAAGACATTCACTCACAACGCATGCTGACCATGTAAACCCGGTCCCCTGTGGGAGCTGGCTTGCCTGCGAAAGCATCACCTGGGTGTGACTGACACACCGAGTTGTCTGCATCGCAGCGGTGCGGCGATCCGACAAGCCAGCTCCCACAGTGACCGTGTTCATTCAGTACCACTCAATTGACCGAGGCATTTTCGCTCTGGCTGTTGCGACGTTTCACCGCCGGTTCCAAGGCTTGCTTGCGCTGCTGCAACGCTTCCAGCAAACCGAAATCCTGCGGGAAGTCGTCGACCTGGATGCCATGGTCGGCGTACTCCACGTAGCGCCCCAGCAAGGCGTCTTCGTCGTCGCTGATCAAGTCCAGCGCCCGCGCCTTGACGCGCCAGGCGGTAAACGCGGTGGTGGAAATCGGCATCGGCTCGATCAAGCCCTGCTTCACGGCAGGCTTGAGGCGCGCGTCGATCAGCTCTACCTGCGGCAACAGGCGGAAACCCAGTTCGCCGTAAGCCAGCTTGTCGATTTCCGGACGCGGGATGTAGGAATTGGCCAGCAGGCGGTCGCGGGTCTCGCCCGGGGTCTGGACCACGTCCGCCACCTGGGCCAGCAATCGGTCCGAGGGTTTGCGCAGTGGAATGCCCAACGGGAAGCTCAAGCCGCGCACCACCGCTGCTGCGGCTTTCGAAGGGTAGTTGTCGAGCACCTCGGCCAAGGCTTCATGGGCACGCAACAGCGCATCCTGGGCCGACCAGTGCACCAGCGGCAGGTCGGCCTGTGGCCGGCCGTCATCTTCAAAACGCTTGAGCACGCAGGACACTATGTACAGTTGCGACAGAATATCCCCCAGCCGCCCGGTGATACTTTCCTTGCGCTTGAGGGCACCGCCCAGCACGCCCATGGACACGTCCGAGATCAATGCCAGCACCACCGACAGCCGATTGGCCTGGCGGTAGTAGGACGCCAGCGCCGGGTCGGTCTTGGCCGGCGCCGAAATCAGCCGCCCACCGGTCAGCGAATGCACCGCAGCGCGGACGGTATTGGCCAGCACAAAGCTCACGTGGCCGAACATCGCGCTGTCGAAGGCTTCCAGCGCCTTGCGCCGATCCGGGTTACGCGCCGCTTCCATTTCGCGGAACACATAGGGATGGCAGCGAATCAGGCCCTGGCCAAAGATGATCAGGCAGCGGGTCATGATGTTTGCGCCCTCCACCGTGATCGCGATGGGGCTTTGCTGATAGGCACGGGCCAGGAAGTTGTTGGGCCCCATGCAAATGCCTTTGCCGGCAACGATGTCCATGCCGTCATTGACGATGATGCGTGCGCGTTCGGTGACGTGGTACTTGGCAATCGCCGAGATCACCGACGGTTTTTCACCGGCATCCAGAGACGCCACCGACACCTTGCGCACCGCATCGCAGGCGTACAAATGCCCGGCCATGCGCGCCAGCGGCGCCTGTACCCCTTCGAACTTGCCGATGGGCAGGCCGAACTGCTTACGCATCGCTGCGTAGGCCGTGGTCCCGCGTACCGCCACCTTGCCCAGGCCGACGTTGGCCGATGGCAGGGAAATCGCACGGCCGGCCGCCAGACATTCCATCAGCATGCGCCAGCCATTCCCCACCTGTTCGCGGCCGCCGATCACCCATTCCAACGGAATGAACACATCCTTGCCGGTGGTCGGGCCGTTCTGGAACACCGCGTTGAGTGGCCAATGACGACGGCCGCTGTTGACGCCCGGATGGGACGTTGGAATCAGCGCGCAGGTGATGCCAAGCGAACCGGGTGCGCCAAGCAAACCGTCCGGGTCTTCGGCACGGAAGGCCAGACCGAGCACGGTGGCAATCGGGCCGAGGGTGATGTAGCGCTTGTCCCAGGTCACCTTGAAGCCCAGCACTTCTTCGCCTTCGTGGGTGCCTTTGCAGACGATGCCCAGGTCCGGGATCGCGCCCGCATCGGAGCCGGCATACGGGCTGGTCAACGCAAAGCATGGGATGTCTTCACCCCGGGCCAGGCGCGGTAAGTAGTAGTTACGCTGGGCATCGGTGCCGTAATGCAACAGCAACTCGGCCGGGCCCAGGGAGTTGGGCACCATCACCGAAATCGCCGCCGCCGAGCAGCGCGTCGACAGCTTCATCACCACTTGCGAATGTGCGTAGTGGGAGAAGCCTTTGCCGCCGTATTGCTTGGGAATGATCATGCCGAGGAAGCCGGCGTCCTTGGTGTATTGCCAGCCTTCGGGCGACATGTCCTGCCAGACTTGGGTGGTTTCCCAGTCGTTGGCGATGTCGCACAGGGTTTCCACTTCATTGTCGAGGAAGGCTTGCTCTTCGGCGCTGAGGCTGGCCGGTGCGGCCTGGAGCAAACGCTGCCAGTCGGGCTTGCCGCTGAACAGCTCGGCGTCCCACCACACGGTGCCGGATTCGATGGCCGCGCGTTCAGTGTCGGACATCGCCGGCATGATGGTGCGAAACAGGCCGAGCGCCCTGCTCGTCAACAACGCACGGCGCAAGGGCTTGATGGCCATCAACAAGGCCGGTGCGATGACCAGCACCGCAGTAACGGTGATGCCGAGGGTGGCGATCACATTGAACAGATAGCCCACCGCCAGCCAGATCAGGCCAGCGCCCAGCCACAGGGTGGCGGCAGCTTGTCGATACGCCAGGGCAATCGCGGCTGCGAAACCCACCAATAACCAGATAACCATGGGGATACCTCTACTCGATTCAGGGTACGGCCAATGCGCAGGCAGGTCGAAATGCGCTGCGACGTAAAGCCACACTACAAACTTGGAAAGCTAAATTCAAATTTTGTTTTGAAATTTTTATTTAATGCGCAGACAAAAAATTGGGCCGAACTGGTCAGCCTTGCTCATTACGTTGAAAAGGAGAATGACGGGGCGCGGAGCGCCCCGTCGGCGCAGGTAAACGCGGATAAAAGCGCCAAGATGCGCTTAGCGCTTCATCCTCGATAGTGCGTTATTGGTTCAGAACGCGTAGGTCGCCGAAACAGCCACCACATCCCCCGACGACTCAGCTTTGCCGTTCAGGCTGGCGGCACCGAGCCGATCCACGTTCTTGGTTTTCAGGTTGACCTCCTGCACAAATTGGTGGGAGTACGCGAGATCGAGCGACAAACCAGGAATGGCCTTGACCTCATAACCTGCACCCAGCGACAGGAAGTAGCGATCACCGTCCGGAATCCGTGGATCCCGGGTGGAGTTACGGGTTGGCGTCTGGTCGGAAGCGACACCGGCTCGCAACGTCAACTCGTCGGTGGCCTTGAAGTCGCCGCCCACCGAATACATCCAGGAATCGCGATAGTTGTAGGGAATGGAGACGATCTGAATATCACCGGACTTGAGCGTCAGGTCTTTGAAGGATGACCATTGAGTCCACACAGCACTGACACCGAGTGTGAAACGGTCATTGAACTGGTGGACCCAGTCAAAGGCCGCAGTGGCCGGGATATCCAATTGTGTGCTGGCATGTGCTCCGTCCGGGAACAGTTTCAGTCCAGGGTAGGCTTCTTCTACAAGGGTCCCGCTGCCACCGAATGGGCTGGGCTGAGTCATCAGGTTGTAGGAGAACTGATCGGCACGGATGTTGTACTTGCCGGTCATCTTGTTTTTGATCTTGGCGTGGTAGTTGAGGCCAAGACTGTCTTGCGCGGTCGGTTTCCAGACGACACCGGTAAACCAGCCCGTGGAGATATTGTCGACCTTGACCCGCATCAGCGCGCCACCCACCCCCGATGGGAAATCGATGCTCCCCAGCAGCGGCGATTGCGAGTTGGACGCGGCAGACAGCAAATCGATGTTCTGGCTGACAAAGCCCTTACTGTGCTGAACGATGATCCCGCCACCAATGGAGAAGTCGTCGCGGACCTTGAACGAAAGCGACCCTGTCAGCCCCACGGTTTCAATTTTGGTATCGACGGCAAAATCCCGCAGCTTGGAATCTTCATTCCAGGTTGAGCGCATGCCCTGCGGTACTACCTGCGACAAGCCGAAAGCAAACCTGTCGCCCAGTGGCATCACCATGAACCCCGTCGGCAACCACGCCGTGAAGCCACCTTGGCCGCCGTCGTTGTTGTTGGCAATGCGGTTACCCGGATCGAAACTCCCATCGGGCGCTACCGGTGTATTGGTAATCGGCTGCCCGAGATAATCGTTCGCCTCGCCTTTGTACTTGATTTTGATACGGGCATAGTCGACCGTAAATTGCGCCACATTGTGCTCTACGAATGCCATCGCTGCCGGGTTGTTGTACGCCGAACTGGGATCATTCTTGAACAGCGAACCACCACCAAAGGCGCGCCCCCAGCCCGGGGCGCCATAGGTCGGCGTGGAAAAACCACCGGCCTGGACCGGCGCGGCAATCATCACCCCCCCCATTAATGCCAAGCCCAGCAGAACCTGTACCTGTTGTTTTTTATTATTCATGCGGCACTCCTTATTGTTATCTCACTGAACCGGCCCCAGCCGGCTCGTCTTGCGACTTGGCTTGCCTTTTAAAAGGCAAAAACACTCCTTACCGTGCGACACGCACCTCAAGGAACAATGATGATGTTGGGAATATGAGCACTCAGCGAAACCACCGTGCAAAAGCCGGAAAGCGGCTGGTTCGCTGCAGAGAGCTCAACGCCGCCTGCGCCATTGGCCAACACACCGACAATCGATGAAGGGCCGCAATTCGTAGCAGGAAGAGAACTGGCCGCAATGGTGTAACCCACGTTAGCCAGGCCTCCGGTGCCACCCGATGAAGCGGGAGGCGTCAGCACCCAAGGCAAGTTATTCAGGGTTGGCAGCCTGCACAAAGCATTGCTGCCCGAAAGGGTTGCGCTGAGAACGTCGGCAGCTGAACCATCACCGCGCACCAGGCCGGACAATTGAATATTGCAGGTAATCGGCGCACCAAACGTACTGGGCGATTTGATCGTAACGGTGCCGCCCGGACTGGAGGTAAATGCCACTCCCCCAGGGCTGAAAACTCCAGCATGGGCCATCGATGCAGTACCGAAGCACAGCGCCAATGAGCCGATAAAAACGAAGGCATTCAAGCGCTTCATTATTCCTTCCTCACATTCATGGCGATCCATTTCGCCAGGAGCCTCAGCTCGTAGGCCCTACCTATCTGCCGTAAACAGGCGCCTCATCAGAGGCGCCTGCCCTGCAACGGGTGATCAGCCCTTTTTACGGAGTACGTCTATCAAGGAACGATGCTGACGCCTGGAGCGGTGACACTCAGGGTCACCACGGTGCAGCTACCCGAGAGCGGTTGGTTGGTAGCGCTCAGTGCTGCGCCACCGGTCACGTTGGACAGCGCCACGGCAATAGTGGATGGACCGCAGTTGGTGGCAGGGATCAGTGGCGGAATGGCTGCAATGGTGTAACCCACATTGGTCACGGTGCCGGCTGGCGACAGCACCCATGGCAGGTTGGTCAGGTGAGGCAGGGAGCAGAGTTGGTTAGAGCCGCTGACAGTAGCAGCAGTAATATCTGCCGCCGAACCATCGGCACGCACTTTACCGGTGAACGAGATATTACAAGTTACCGCTGCACCAAATGAAGAAGGTGACTTGACTGTAATCGTGCCACCCGAGTTAGTCGTGAACGACTGGTTAGCGGGGCTGAAACTTTGTGCGGAAGCCATGGAAGCAGCGCCCATGCAAACAGCCAAAGCAGTCAACGACACGAGAGTTTTCAAGCTTTTCATTGTTTTTCCTCACATGTTATGGCGAATTCATTTCGCCAGGGGTAATGGCCATGATCGAGAGGTCACGGTGAATCTGCAGAACTTCCCTTTCCAGCCAAATCTCAATTCAATTACCGCTTACAACAGTCGGACAGTCTTATTCGACAACTTTGAAGTTAGCCGGCATCTTGATCGACACCGTCTTGATCTTGCAGTCTTCGCCAATCGGTACATTGGCGGCTTCCAACTTGCCGGTGGCGTTATCCCACGTACCGTCGGCCGTAGAAGGACCGCACTTGCCGCCCAGGCCGAAGGCGTGAACATCTACGCTGATCTTCGACATGGAACCGCTCTTGGTATCTTTGGCAACTAATATCCACGGCAAGTTGGTGGCTTCGACCCGGCTGCACTTGAGGCCACCGTCGAATTCAACTTTGTCGACATTGACCGATGAGCCATCGGCCGCCACTTTGCCGGCCACCTTGATGGTGCAGTCGGCGCTGATCAGGGCGCCCTTGGAAAAGCTGATCGGCCCTTGGGCCGTGAAGGCACTGCCGGCCGGTTCGATACGGGCAGCCTGGGCCTGGTGGTAAACGATCAGGCCCAGGGCGGCCAATACAATGTGCGTGGTGAACTTGGCAGGGTTTTGCATGGTGTACGTCCTTCCCTTGAAATTATTGTTGTAGGGTCAAACAACTTTTTGCCACGAAACCGGTAAAGCTTGGGCGTAGAGGACCTGCGCGGTACACAGACCCCGAGTACGCCCACAACATGTCCATTCACATCAAAACGGCCTGGCGCTGTTGCTGTACTTCTCCAGGTACTTCAAACGTTGTGACGGCTGAAGATTGGTCAGGGTGATATCGCCGGCATAGTGATTAAGCACCCGATGGTCCATGCGACGTCGCCACAAGTACGGTACATAGGCCCACACAATCATGCTCGCGTAGCCATACGGCAGTTGCGGCGACTCATCAAAGTGGCGCAGCGACTGATAACTGCGCGTGGGGTTTGCATGGTGATCAGAGTGCCGCTGCAGTTGGAACAAGAAGATATTGGTGACAATACGGTTGCTGTTCCAGGAGTGCCGTGGCGAGCAACGTTCATAACGACCGTTGGGCAACTTCTGACGCTTGAGGCCGTAGTGCTCCACATAGTTGACCACTTCCAGCAGCGAGAAACCGTAGATGCCCTGGATGATCAGGAACGGAATCACCGCCATCCCCAACCACATGATCATCGCGCCCCACAACACCACGCTGTACATCCAGGCGCTGAGCACGGCGTTCTTCCAGTGCAGGGCCGGCAGTCCGAGTTTGCGCAGGCGTTCGCGCTCCAGGTTCCAGGCCGAGCGTGCGCTGAACCATACCGAGCGTGGCAGGAAGGCCCAGAAGCTTTCACCCAGGCGCGAGCTGGCAGGGTCTTCCGGCGTGGCCACACGTACATGGTGACCGCGGTTATGTTCGGTGTAGAAGTGCCCGTAGAACGTAGGCGCCAGGGTGACCTTGGCCAGGAACACTTCCAGGGGATTGGGCTTGTGCCCCAGCTCATGGGCGGTGTTGATGGCAATCCCGGTGGCGGCCCCGGTGGACATGGCCATACCCAGGTAGGTAAACCAGCTGATTTCGCCGTGCAATTCGGTGCGGGCGGTGATGAACGCGGCGGTTTTCGCCAGCCAGCTGGAAGGATCAAGCGCAGCCGTGGCGTGCAGCAGGCCACCGTTGATGATCCAGTCGATGCCCCCTGCCGCCAACCAGCCGGTGATCACTACCGAAGAGATAACGAACAGCACACCGGTGTAGACGATCCAGCGATAGTAGCGTTGGGATTCGAGGTTGCTGACAGCGGACTCGGGCGGGTTGCTGACGTCTTCGCCCAGCAGGCCGTCGATCAAGGGGATCAAGCCGAAGATCACCAATACGCCGACCCACCACAATTGCTGTACACCCGTGGTAATCGCCAGGGAGCCGGAAAGTAATGGAGTTGCCAGGGGCATGATGCCAAGCCACCAGAGGTGACGTTTGCCGTCGGTCCAGACGTGCGGTGCAGCCAGGGTCTGGTTCATGGCAGCCACCGTACGCAGCGGGCTGGCAGGGAATGAATGTGAGCGGTAAACAGGTACACGGAGCGCTGACTGCCCCGAGAAATCAACCATGCGATAAAAGACGTTTTTTTCATTATTTTATTCGCTCTTAGGCATTTCAAAAATTGTTTCAAATAAGACATTGAAATAATTTTTTTAAATAAATAGCGCGGAATCGTTAGGTCGTCAACTAGTTTTTCGGAGCCTTTTTTACGTGACCGAGCAGTCTCTTTTTCAGCCGTTTGGTCAGGTGTCTAAAGCAGGCATCGACGCCGTTGAACCGCGAACCGGACAACAAAATTATTTACTCGCCAAGGCAAATGGCGGGTGCAACACCGTGGCGCTTTCAGGCGGTCGAACACGCTTGGCCACCTGCTCCACCAGCGCGGCTACGCGCTCTGTGGCGGTGATCGGCAGCATGTGCCCGCGCCCTTCCACCACCTGCAGCTTCAACCCCGGCACCTTGCTGGCCAGGGCCTGACCGTGCTTCTGGAAGTCCAGCACGCGGTCTTTGGCGCCATAGATCAGCCCGATCGGCAGGGTCAGTTGCGGGTAGCGCTTGACCATGTCGGGCAGGTGGTCGTTGACCTGGTTGATCTCGGTGGAGGCGGCATAGAAGTTGTCAGGCCGCATACCGAGCAGCCCGCCACCACGGGTGGCAAAGTCGGGAGGTGCAGCATCGGGAGCGAACACGCCCTTGACCACTGAGCCTTTGGTCAGCAGACCAACCGGCATGGTCAAGGTGTGGGACATCCAGCGCCGCAACCAGGCCGGGCGTACCGCCAGCGACAGGAACACCAGCGGCAGCATGCGTTGGGGGTGAGTCAGCGGCGCCACCAAAATCAACCCGGACACGGCGTGGGGATGGTCAAGGGCCAGCGCCAGGGAAATCGCGCCGCCGAGGGAATGCCCGAGTACCAGCGGCTTATCCAGGTCCAGTGTCTTGATAAACGCCGCGATTTGCCGGGCCTGGCCTGGCAAGTCTGACGCCGTGCCAGCGTGCCGGGTGGAATAGCCGGAGCCCGGACGATCCAGCGTGATCACCCGAAAGTGCTCACGCAATTGGCCAGACAAGGCATACGTCAGGTTGCGACTGCTGCCCATCAGCCCGTGGATCATCACCAGCGGTGGGCCCTTGCCCTCTTCTACATAATGAAAGCGCTCGCCATCGACCTCGACGAAACGCCCGTTGATTGCAACAGCCGCTTCGATGCGCCGTGTCATCCAGGCACTGAAGCCCCACAACACGGCGCTCGCGCCTATCAACACAGCCGCAGCAATAACCCATTCAACAGCCATAGCTCGGTCCTCTGCTTCCCTGCTGCTGGCGACCTGACCGGTATTGATCAAGGCCTCAGCCATCGTCCACACCCTGGACCTAAACTTCATGCATACCGTGCTCGTCCGTCGGACAAGTCGCACATGCGGAACAAGGTCCTAGCGTAGGCGATATTTTCAGGTAGATTATTTAAAATCTTTTTTAAAATAAATAATTCAATTTTCCTTTGCAATGGTGTTCTATCTAAAAGACAAAACAAAAAACAGGAGCACATCTGATGCCCACGAAGGACAGCCTATGAATGCCCACAGTGATTCAATCGACATCGCTATCATCGGCTCAGGCTTTGCCGGCCTGTGCATGGCGATCAAGCTCAAGGAAGCCGGCCTCACCGACTTCTTCATCGCCGAGCAAGCCGACAGCCTCGGCGGCACCTGGCGGGACAACCACTACCCGGGTTGTGCCTGCGACGTGCAATCCCACGTGTATTCGTTTTCGTTTGCGCCCAACCCCAACTGGACGCGGCAATTCGCGCCGCAGGCGGAGATCCGCGCCTACCTTGAGCAATGCGCAGCGCATTTCGGGCTCGCGCCCTTCCTGCGCTTCGGCATGGGCTTGCAGCGCGCGGTGTTCGATGAGGTACAACAGCGCTGGCAACTGACCTTCAGCAATGGTCGCCAGGTGAGTGCGCGGGTGTTGGTGTCGGGAATGGGCGGGCTGTCGCGCCCGGCACTGCCGGACATCCCGGGGCTCGACAGCTTCAAAGGCAAGCGCTTCCACTCCCAACAGTGGGACCATGACTATTCGTTGAAAGGCAAACGCGTGGCGGTGATCGGCACCGGCGCCAGCGCCATTCAATTCGTACCGCAGATTGCACCGCAGGTGGCCCACCTGGACCTGTTCCAGCGCACGCCGCCGTGGATCATGCCCAAGCCCGACCGGCCGATTTCGCCCTTTGAACGCTGGGCCTTCAAGCACCTGCCCTTCACCCAGCGCCTGGTACGCGGCGCTTTCTATTGGGCGTTGGAAGGCCGTGTGGTGGGCTTTGCCCTGCACCCGCGCCTGATGAAAATGGTGCAGAAGATTGCCCAGCGCCATCTACATAAACAGGTAGCGCGCCCTTCCCTGCGCAAGACCCTGACGCCGGACTACACCATCGGCTGCAAGCGCGTGCTGATCTCCAACGACTATTACCCGGCCCTCTCGCGCAGCAATGTGGAGGTGGTGACCGACAAGGTGCTGCGCATCGAAGCCGATGGCGTGATTACTGCCGATGGCATCAAACATCCGGCCGATTGCCTGATCTTCGGCACCGGCTTCCAGGCCACTGACCCACTGCCCCGGGACTGCATCATCGGGCGCGACGGCATCGACCTGATGGACACCTGGCACGACGGCGCCCATGCCTATAAAGGCACCACGGTGCCGGGGTACCCGAACCTGTTCCTGATCGTCGGCCCCAACACCGGCCTTGGGCACAACTCGATGATCCTGATGATCGAAGCCCAGGTCACCTACATCCTGGATGCACTGCAGCAGATGCAGCGGCACCGTATCGCCACCGTGGATGTAAAACCGGCCGTGGAACAGGCCTACAACCAGCAACTGCAAGACAAACTCAAGCGCACCATCTGGAACACCGGTGGTTGCCAGAGCTGGTACCTCGACCCGCGCACCGGCAAGAACACCACCTTGTGGCCCGGCTCCACCTGGCGCTTCAGGCAGGTCACCCGGCAGTTCGCGCTCAAGGACTATGTGGCAGACCTGCTACCCGCCAGCCCAGCCCCACGCCCTGCCCCGGCGCCCCACTCCACCACAGAAGGCAGCCTGTCATGAAGTCATTCAACGGCCGCGTGGCGGCGATTACCGGTGCGGCGTCCGGCATGGGCCGCGCCCTGGCATTGGCCCTGGCGCGCGAAGGTTGCCACCTGGCCCTGGCCGACAAGAACAGCCAGGGGCTGGAGCAGACGCTCGACTTGATCAAGACCTCGACGCTGTCGCCCGTCACCATCACCACCCAGGTGCTCGATGTGTCCGACCGCCAGGCCATGGAAGCGTGGGCCGCCCGCTGCGTGGCCGACCACGGCCGCGTCAACCTGATCTTCAACAACGCGGGCGTGGCGCTGTCGAGCACCGTGGAAGGTGTGGACTACGCCGACCTTGAATGGATCGTCGGCATCAACTTCTGGGGCGTGGTGCATGGCACCAAGGCGTTCCTGCCGTACCTTAAAGCCAGTGGCGAAGGCCATGTGGTCAACACCTCCAGCGTATTCGGGCTGTTTGCCCAACCAGGCATGAGCGGCTACAACGCCACCAAATTTGCCGTGCGCGGGTTCACCGAATCCCTGCGCCAGGAACTCGACCTGCAACGCAGCGGTGTCTCGGCCACCTGCGTACACCCCGGTGGCATCCGCACCGATATCTGTCGCAGCAGCCGTATCGACGCGAACATGACGGGCTTCCTGATCCACAGCGAGCAACAGGCCCGCGCCGACTTCGAAAAGCTGTTCATCACCGATGCCGACAGAGCCGCCAAGGTCATCCTGCAAGGCGTGCGCAAAAACAAGCGCCGCATACTTATCGGCCGCGATGCCTATTTCCTCGACCTGCTCGCCCGTTGCCTGCCCGCTGCGTATCAAGCCCTGGTGGTGTTCGCCAGTAAGCGCATGGCCCCCAAACAACGCACGCCGGTGTTTGAAACCAACGACGAAACCCGTCTCTGAACAGGAGCACGCACCATGCTGCCGATCCGTCGCGATATTCGTTTTGCCTTGCCCGCCGAGCGCATCAAGAACTGGCACGAACAGGGCCCGTTCATCACGCATTTCTTCAACGCCTTGTCACTGTTGTTTCCCCAGGGCGAGCTGTTTTTCATGGACAGCGTGCGCCACTACCGCCAGCGCATCGACGACCCGCAGTTGAAAAAGGAGATTCAGGGTTTCATCGGCCAGGAGGCCATGCACAGCCGCGAACACGTGGCCTATAACGACCTGCTGCAAACGGCGGGCCTGCCGGCGCACACCCTGGACCGGCGCCTCAAGTTCATCCTCGACCTGCAGAAAAAACACTTGCCGCCGTCGTTCAACCTGGCGGTGACCATCGCCCTTGAGCACTACACCGCGATGCTCGCGGAAATCCTGCTCAGCGACCCGTCGCGGTTCGGCGATTCACTCAAGGGTTACCAGCAAATGTGGTACTGGCATGCCCTCGAAGAAACCGAACACAAAGCCGTGGCCTTCGATGTGTGGAACACGGTGATCGCGCCCGGGCCAAAGCGCTATCTGCTGCGCACCGGCACCATGCTGACCACCACGGTGTTCTTCTGGCTGGTGGTGTTCGACTTTCACGTGCGCCTGTTGATTGCCGACCGCAAATCGGTCGGGTTTCTGCAGGGCTTCTGGCGCATGTTCAAGTTCCTGTATGGCCCCAAAGGCGTGTTCCCGCGCATGCTGCGCCCCTGGCTGCACTACTTCAAACCAGGCTTTCACCCTTGGGACCACGACAACCGCGCACGCCTGGCGCGCATCGATGGGCTGGTCGAAGAGATCGAACAAACCCGGCGCGACTACGCGGCGGCCCAGGCTTAGACCTGCGCCGCCGCGCGCGCACGTACGAACCCCTGCAACTGATCGCCGGGCAGTGCCTTGCTGAAATACCAGCCCTGGATAAACAGTTCGGTGCCGGTATTGAGGAACGCCAACTGCTCGGCTGTCTCCACGCCTTCGACCACTACGCCCAGGTTCAGCGCCTCACAGAAGCGCAGCATGCCGGTGAGTACCTGGGCGCCCTTGGGGTCGTGCTGGGCCACCACAAAGCTGCGGTCGATCTTGATGAAGTCCACCGGAAACTGGTGCAAGTAGCTCAAGGCGGAGAACCCGGTGCCAAAGTCGTCGATATACACCTTGGCGCCGATCGCCTGCAGCTTCTGGATAGTCCGGCGCGTGACCTGGATGTCACTGACCAGGGCATCTTCGGTGATTTCCACCGACACCTGACCATGGGCCTGGGTGAGGATTTCCACCAGGCGATCCCCATAGGCGGCGTCCGTCAGGGTGGCGCTGGAAATATTGATGGTCATCGGCAAGGCGAAGCCGATTTTCTGCCACTTCTGGTATTGGCGCACGGCCTGGGACGCTACCCACACATCCACGTCGGGCATCAACCGTGCCTGAGCCAACCATTGCAGGAACTCCCAGGGCGAATGCACCTTGCCCTGGCTGTCACGGGCGCGCATCAATGCTTCGCAGCCGGTGCACAAGCCCGTGCGCGTGGAGACCTGGGGTTGGAATTCGAGATAGAACTCGTAGTCGCTGATCTGCTGGATGCGGCTCAGTTCCACCGCTTGACGGGCCAAGGTCTTGTGGGACGCCAGCACCGGGTCCATTTCCAGCAGGCGACCTTTCTCTTCGAGACCGCGAAAGGTCATGTCCAGGGACTTGAGGTACACCGTGCCGCCCTCGGTGGATTGGCGGTGAATCGCTCTAACGTAGGGGGCGTAAACCAACGTGCCGACGCCCAGGAGCGCCACTTGCAGCACTACCGCTGCCACGTCCCCGTGGGTGCTCAAATACGCGTTGAGCAGTACCGGCGCCGTGAACGGCACACTCGCCACCGCAGGCGACACCCAGCCCAGCTGCACCACCGTCAGCGCCAGCATGGCGTTGATCGCCGGCACCAACAGAAACGGAATGAACAACCGCGGGTTGAGGATGATCGGCAAGCCAAACAGCAGCACCTCGCTGACGTTGAATAACGATAGCGGCAGGCTGGCCATCGCCATCAGTCGCATGGACTGGCTCTTTGAAAACAGCAGGATCGCCAGCAACAGGCACAACGCACCGCCTGAGCCGCCGATAAACGCGAAACACCCGAGCAAGCCACTGTTGAGCAGGTATTTGATCGGTTCGCCCGCCGCCAACGACGCGCCATTGAGCACCACGGCCTGGTCCAGCACATCGAACAACGGCTGCATGGCATACACGCCGTGGATGCCGAAAAACCACAGCAGCGAGTTCATCAGGGTCACGAACAAACCACTGCCATAGGGCGCTTGCAGCGCATCGAGTACCTGTGGCCCCTGCAGATGTGCCACATACGGAATCTGCAGCAGCAACGACAACACCATCACCAGGCACAGCGCGGTGATCGCACCCGGCACCACCATGTTGATGGTGCCTCGCAAGTTGTGCCCCACCAGGTCCTCGTTGACCAGACGGGTCCAGCGAAAGTGGTGCAACCAGGCAACCGCCGGCACGTTGATCAGCGGCGAGGCAATCGCAATAAACAATACAAAGGTGGCCGAGGCCCGGGGGTATTCACGCAATACAAAGGTGGCGACCACCACATGGGCCAGGCACAGAAAGGCGACCGGTAACTGCGGCAAGCGGTATTGGATCGCGAGCATGTAGCCAATCGAAGCCGCTACCAGCAGCGGAATCACCGAGCTGATCTGGTTGTGCAACCCGGCCAGGAACGCCACCACCTGCGGGTCAAACCCCAGCACCTTGGCGCACTCGGACAGGATCAGAAAACCCGCCGATACCAACAGGCAAGGCAAGATCCACAGCAGCCCTTCACGGATAGCGCGCAGCGACTCCGTGCTGGCCAAGGCCGCCAGGCGCTGAGTCAGGAACAGTTTGAACAGCGTTTTCGCCATGACCCATCCCTCTGCCCATCGCTCTGTGCCTCTTGAGGCATCCCCCCGTAAATCCTGGGTAACGCTACACGTCCTGGCACCGGGAGCGAAAGGCTTTTGCCGCACTGCAGGCATTTTTTCAGTATTCAGTGCTTCTTTTGCTTGCACACGAGGCAGCCGAAGCACTGCCACTCTTTGTATTTCGTGATTCGGGGCTATCCGTGGGCTAGCCTTAATCGGCATCATCCAGCCATTGAATGATGCCCTTCACACAACCTGGAGCATGCCCTTGTCCCAACCCGGCGATAATCACCAACTGGCCCTCGACAGATTCTTGATAGAGCACCCAGACGTTGCCACCGAACTGGATTCACTGAACCCCTTGGCCGCCCAGGCCAAAGGCGAAACCCTGGCGCAGTACCGTGCCGAACGCTTGCATGAAGCCTTTGAAGCTGAAGCCGAGAGCCAGGGGTTGTTCGCTTGGGAACTGACCCTCAAGCTCACCGCAGAATCGCCGCACGCCTTCGAATCCCAGCGCCTTGAAGTGCACAAGGAAGTCGCCCAGATGGCCGGTTTGAGTTGGGCCGAGTACTGCCAATTGCATGACCTGCCCGCTACCTGAACCAGCGTCGCCCCGACCCCGCCATGGCCTCCCCCAGTTCCGCCACACTGAGGGTTCGCCGCTCGGGGTCCAGGGCCAACGCCGAACGCAACGCGGTCCAACAATGCCTGGGTAATTGCCAGGGCCTCGGCAGCCGCTCGGTTGGGCGGCGCCCACCCAGACGTTTGCCATGGGCCAGCTCGAACAGTACACAGGCGACGCCATACAGGTCGGCGCTGGCCGTCAAAGCATTGCCGGCCAGCAACTCCGGGGCGGCGTAGGCCGGGGTACAGGCGTTGATGCGCTCGCGGCTCAAGCACGGCAACCCCGCCTCAATCTGAGCCTGGCAATGGCCGAGGCCAAAGTCGAACAAGCGCACGCCCTGTTCGCCCATCATGATATTTACCGGTTTCACATCGCCATGGAGCACACCTTGTCGATGTACATAGGCCAGCGCCTCAAGCAATTGCACCGCGATCGGTTGCAAGGCTTGCCAGGGCAGGCCGCTTGAGCATTCCTTCAGCAGTTGCTCAAGGGTGATCCCGTGCATCAACTCCATAGTAAAAAACGCCGTGTGATTGTGGGTGTCGACGTCAAACGACAACACCCGTACGACATGGGGGTGCAGCAACCTGCGCGTCAGGGCAAATTCACTGTAGAGCAACGCAGATGCATCAGGCGCCTGGGAAAGGTGCTCGCCCAACACCTTGAGCGCCAACGTTGAATCCGGCTCGCCAAACTGTTCATGCAACAGATCGCGCGCACGGTACACCACCCCCATTCCGCCGGAACCCAATAAGCGTTCCAGACGATAACGCCCCGCCAGCAGCTCCGGCCGTTTCATGAGCGTACCACCACGGCAGTCAGGTCATCGCGACAGGTCCCGCGAGAAGCGGCTGAGAACAACTGGTCCACCACCTGCTGCGGCGCGCCTTGCCCTAACGCGCTGCCGAGTTCGGCATGGCTCAGGCCCTGGTAAATCCCATCGCTGCATAACAGAAACACATCACCCGGTCGGGCGCTGAGCTCCAACACTTCCAGATTAAGCAGGTGCCGCGCACCGACAGCGCGGGTCAACGCCCTGGCACCGGGATAGGCCTGGGCCTGCTCTAAGCTCAAGTGTTGCTCATCCATTAACTGCCGAAGCCGTGAGTGGTCCCGCGACAGCTGATACAGGCGCTTTCCCCGCCACAGGTAACAGCGACTGTCCCCCGCCCACAGGCACGCAGCACGGTGGTCATCCAGCAGCAAGACAATCACCGTACTGCCAATGGTTTCATGCGCGCCTCGGGCGCCCAGGCGCCGGCTGAGTTGCTGCAAACACTGGCGAACGGCGTCGATCCGCTGATCAAAACTGTCCTGGCCCGGCAGTGCAGCAAGGCACTCGACCACCGACCGGCTGGCGACATGCCCGGCCCGATGGCCGCCCATTCCATCCGCCACAGCCCAACAACCGGTTTGCGGGCTCTCAAGGAACGCATCCTCATTGCGCAGCCGTCCCTGACCTTGTTCGCTGCGTGCAGCACTGCGCCAGGCACGTTTGAGCAGGCTCATAACTGCTCCGGCAAGCGGAAAGTGCGCCACGTGTCCATTTGGAACGGGCTGGGCGTACGCTGGCTGACCAACAGGTAGTTGGCACGCAAGCCGGCAAGGTCGGCCTTGAGTATCTGCGTGTCACGCCCGTGAGCAGGTTCGCGTTGCATCAAATCGAAGAAGCGAAACAACGACCAGGCTCCGCTGTTTTTCTCGATACCCAGCGGTTGCTCGGCCCCCCGTTCTAGAACCAGGCTGCTTCGGCCATTTTCAGCCTCGATCGGCCAAATAAACGCCAAGGGCACGATGGGACCATGACGGTACTCCAGTTGCTGGTCACCGATACGCAGGATCGAGCGACTGACCGCCTGGTCCAGGCTATAGGACGCCAGAGTGAAACGAACCGACCACTCTCCCAGGTCCTCGCTGAAGAAGCTGCGGCGCACAGTGTGTGCCTTGCTCAACTGATCCAACAACGAGCGAGACATCGGCAGGCTGCGGCCTTCCAGCCTACGCAAGTGGTAACGGCTAGAGTCGGCAGTGACAAATGGCTTCAAGTAAGTGTCGTGGAACCGCGCCAGAACACCCCGGGGTTTGAAAAAATCCTGAAAATCACTCAATGCCACGTCGCTGGCCGCATGGGCGTTGAAGGGGTAGCGCTGCCGAATCGCCTTGGCATACAGGCCATACACCTCTCCCTGATAACGCTGGTTCACATGCACATAGGCGTCATCAAGCAAATGGCGCCAGTTGTCGTCGGCAAGACCTTCGAACCACCCCTTGAGTGGCACCGGCAAGCGCGCCGCAACATTGCGCACCTGGCTCAACGCATCCGGCTGCCCCTCCATGCGACGCTTGGCCAGTTGGAACGCAGCTTGCTCGGGCGTGCCCTCGCGGTCCAGGGCTGTCAGCTGCAAATGCAGTGCGTCGAGCTGGCGCAGCGCCTGGGTCAATTCGTTGCCGGGGCTCTGTTGCTCGTCGAGCAGTTGATGCAAAGGTTCGAATCGACGCTGTACGGCACGCCGCGCAGTGTCATCGCCCCCCTTCGCGAACAACTGGCTGACCCGTGCATTGCTTTTCGCCGACTGTATGACGGCGCCGAGGTCACCACTCGCCTCCTGGGCAAAAGCCTCCAACCGATCGTTGCCAGGCAGCAAGCGCGTATTTTCACGAATCTGCTGCAGTATCAGCAGCAACGGGGACTGCGCCGAGGTCAAGTTCGACAACTGCTCGCTGCCCTGCTTGAGATCATCGGTGCTGCGCAGCCGGATACGGCCCAGCGCACTGGCCCAGGCGTCGGCGTACTCGTTGAAATAGCGCTGTTCCAACTCCATCATTAAACGACGCAAGTCCATTGCACTGAGGTCGGTGGCCTCCCCCAACACCCAATTGTCCTGGGCAATGGCATTGACCAGCCGCGGTCCTTGTTTGTCGAAATACTGCAGGTACCGTTTGCCATAGAACCCCGGAATGGGCGGTTCGAGCGCCGCAAACACGGTGCCGTCCGTGAGGCGATAGGGTTCCAGATCGCGTGCCTGCTCGCGCAGGACA
Source organism: Pseudomonas sp. GW821-FHT05H12 (assembly GCF_059419385.1). Lineage (NCBI taxonomy): Bacteria > Pseudomonadati > Pseudomonadota > Gammaproteobacteria > Pseudomonadales > Pseudomonadaceae > Pseudomonas > Pseudomonas sp. GW821-FHT05H12. The sequence goes on from NZ_JBWKRS010000024.1 coordinate 84,516, forward strand.
CGATAGACCACACCTGCCAGTGACTCGCCGCGAAGGGCCTGTCGCGCACGGGCGACCAGATCTTCGTCCAGCGGTGCCACAAAGGGTTGCGCGAGCAAATGCCCGAGGTGTTCATTCAAGCGCCCCTGTACCGCCGTTTCACCGGTATAGCGCAAAGACCACTGGTTGGCGACACGCTGCGCAAGCCACTCCGTGTCACGGCGCGCAGGCAGGCTCAGCATCAGGTACGCACGCAAGTTGTCCAGCAACTGTTCACGCTCGCCCAGGCTCGCACGCACCTGCTCCTCAAGAAGGCTGGTCACTTGCGACAACAGAGGCTGCAGCAACACCGCTTCATAGGCCTTGACCAGCGGCTCGCGCACGACCTCGCCTTGATACAATCCGGCCCGTTCTATCAGCCGTGCGTCTGCTGCGAGAGGGAAAACCCGCGTTGATGCCAGGCGATTGTCCAGCAAGGGGAGCAGCGCAAGCGTTTCATCCGAACCGGGTGCTGCCGAGACGGGCTCTGCCAGCAAGGTCAACTGCGCAAGTCGTTGATGATTGACTGAATAGCTCTGCCCCCAAAGTCCTGCGGCGATACCCACCACCAGGGCAACCGCCAACGCCAACATGCCCTGGCGCCTTTGCTGACGGCGACGTTCGGGAGCCTGCAGCCCCGCGAGATCCGCTTCGGCGAAAATCACACGGCTGAAGAGCCCACGCACAAAGTAGCTGCGGCGCTCAGCGGTGCTCGTTACGTAGAAACCGCGCAAGCCGTTGATGCGCTGAAAACGATGAGCGCAGAACGCCAGTTCGATGAATTGGCACAAACGTTCACCGATTTGCGCCACCTGCTGTGGAAAATCGACCATCCGCGCACGTCGCTCCACGCTGCGCTCCTGGTGCAAACGCGTGACCAGTTCGCTGCTCAGGCGCCGCAGCAGTGCCTCGAATGCCTGACGGACCTTGGCGGCGTCGGCGCAGGCTTTGTCGAGCGAGATCGGCTCCCCCCAAACACAGTCCCCCCCCTCGCCCAAGGGCGTATCAAAGAATTCGGAGAACCCCGGCAGGTGGTCAGCGTGGGTCAGCACCAGATAGATCGGCATATCCACCTGCAAGGCCTGCTGGATTTCCTGCAGCCGGGAATGGACCTGCCGGGCATGCAGGTTCAGGTCATGTTCGTTGCTGCCCAGCAGTGTTTCAATCGACAAGGTCACGATCACACCATTGAGCGGCCGTGTCCGGCGCCGAACCTTGCACAGGCCCAGCAGTGTCTCCCAACCCGCAGCATCGACCGCGCTGTCTGGTTGGTCGAGGTAACGCCCTGCCGTCTCGACCAGCACGCCCTGCTCAGCGAAATACCAGTCACAGTAGGCCGTCCCCTGCTTGCGCGTGCCCTCGGCCTGATCAAGTGGCCGTTGCACCCCGCTGGCCGCCAGCACGCTGGACTTGCCACTGCCCTGCTGGCCGATCAGCAGGTACCAAGGCAAGTCGTTACGCCAGCGTATGCTGCGCCCCGCATAATGCCCGGTCGTTTTCAGGGTATGCAGCGCGTCCTTGAAACGCCCGCGCATGTGCCTGCGCTCGTTGTCGATAAGCCCCTGATGCTGACTGCGCGCCAGGTGTTCGGGTTTGCCAAGCCGTGCGGTGTGACGTGCACTGACGATGACCATCGTCAAACCCCACAGCAGAAACAACACGCTGATGGTCAAGAGTCGTGCCGTCGGGCTTTCCCAGAACCTGTGGTCATCCACCGCCAGCAATGGCCCGAAGAACCAGACCACACAGGCCAGCGACAGCACCAGTAACAGGCTCCATACCCAAATTTTGCGCAGCACGGTGCCCGCGCTCTTGAAGAATGCGTTCATTGAATGCTCCCTGCGTTACATAGTCGCCCGAGTCAAAACCGGCGCTGAAGATTGATAGCGTTGCAGCACATCGGCCCGCTGTTGTCCCAGTACCCAGGTGAGTGCCGAATACAGTGCCAACACCATGAACACACCCAACACGGCGAACCCGGTGGCCGAGACGAGAGGCCATCGCCTGCGCCGCGCCTTCCCCGCCGAAGGCGGTAACCTCAGAAGAGGCGGGTCACCGCGCACGTGCTTGATCTGGCGATACAAGGCATCTCGCACGGCCTCAAGCTGCTCTGTGCCTCGGGTCATCACTCTGTATTTGCCCTCGAACCCGAGCGCCAGGCACAGGTACATGAGCTCCAACATGGCGAGATGCTTGACCGGATCGCGTGAAAGGCGATCCAGAACCTGGAAAAACTTTTCGCCACCAAAGGTCTCGTTGTGAAACCGACTCAGCAAACTGACCTTCGACCAATCGCTGTGATTGCCCCAGGTCGTGGTGACCACGGCTTCATCCAGGACGCTGCATAACACGTAGCGTGCGTACTTCACCTGGCTGCTCTCCACCCCTTCATGAGCGGCGCGCGTTTCAAAACGGGCGATGCAGGCACCCAGGCGATCATTGAGGGGCTGCGTATTTTCACGGCCGGTACCGAGCTTGAGCTGAACCACTTCCGACAGAACTTCCCAGCTGGCAGATACCAGCGTGCTGGGCCCCACGTTGAAAGGGTGTGCGTCATGCAATGCCGCGGCATAGATCATCCGGTCTTCCAACTGCTCGAACCGGGGCGTCGAAACGAAGTCCGTCAGGGGGCCCTGTGCCGGGCCATGCCCTTCCCGGTCCAGCAGTACGGTTTTCTCGTCCTGCGGGTATTCACTGTCCTTGTTCATCGTAATCAGTTCCTGATGGCCCAGAAGTTGAGCTCCAACTCGGAAAATTCGCCGCTCACATGGAAGGCAAAGCCGCCCGACTGCTCCAACTGCGAGACATCCGTTGCAGTGAGTTCGAGCATGAAATAGGTCTTGCCTGCGTGAAACGGAATCTGCCGTGGCGCAACGGGCAGTGGCCTGACCTTGATGCCCGTCAATTGCAGGTTGACCAACTCACGTATGCGCTCCACGGGACCAATCTTCAGATGGGCCGGCAATCGATACCGAAGCCCGTCCCCATCGCACTGGGCCTCTGCAGCCAAGATGAACGTTGCAGTACCCAACAGCTTGATATCACTGATCGGGCACACCATTACCCCGTATTGGCGTCTCTGCAGGATCAGCTCGATAGCGTGCTGTTCCAGCACAACCGACAGTGCGGCCCGCATCCCGCCCATCAGCGCGCGAAAACTCGCGCCTTGGTCATCGTGCTGGTAGTACATGTCCAAAGGTGCACGTTTGTTTTCACCCGCATAGGTGGACAACTCACCCAGGATCGACAGCAGGTAACGGTAAAGCAGTTCCGGGCGCACTTGCGCCTGGGCAAGGAAGTGGCGCAATACGGGCTCTGTGCGGTTGATCAGCTGCAACATCAGGAAATCCCCCACCTGCGTGCTGGCTGCGACGCCGCTGCCACAGATCCGCTCGGCAATCGCATCACCTCGGCTGGCCAGCAGGCTGATCACTTCCTTGAGGCAGGACAACACATACTGCGAACCCTGGAGGTAGAGGAACGTCGGGGAAAAATCGGCATCCAGGTTGACACTGCCACCTGTGCTGGAATCCAACACCTGGGCAATCTTGAGTTTCACGAAGGTGTGATCGCTGTGCTGCTCACCAAGCAACAGGCGCAGGTCCGGGTGCGCGCAATCTATCCGGCAGCGCGAATCGGGGCCGTCATTTGAATCACTGACCTCTGTTTCGCAGGCGATGTAACGAGCGACCACATCGGACTGATTCCGTGTACGGGTCTCAACCCTGTTGCCGGTTGCCAGCGTCAAGGCCAGGTAAATGCCCTGGCTTGCGCAGTTGGCTGGAATGTCCAGTACCAACGGTTCCATCGTCGTACCCAGCTCAAACAGGCTGCCGTCCGGCAACACTCCGCTGGCCTGATGGACCACCACCTTGCCCAGATTGAGGTACTGCAGGTCGATACCCAGGGTCAGAAAGCCCCAGGCATCGCTATCGAGCAAGCGTGTACGGTTGAGTTGCTGGTCGTAGTAACGATCGTTGTGTTGCAGGTGCTGGGGCCGCAACAGCATACCCTCGCGCCAGATAACTTTATGAGCCTGCATGTTAATTCTCCCCCTGGCCAATGTTCGGGCTCACGGCGCGTATCCCTGCCTGGTCGAGCAGCAAGTGGCTATGAGTGTGTTGCCGTTGGGCCAAGGGCACCACAAACCGCCATTGCACATGAGGCAGGTCACGATAAGCCGCCAACACCCCGATGTAGCGGCTCTGCGGCTCGACGCTGAGTTTTAATACCTGGTGTTCCCCTGGGCGCAATTCCAGCTCCTCGCTGCTCACCCAATCCTTGGGCAGCGCCTTTTCCCCACGCCCGTAAAGGCTGAAAAAATCCGCATGCTCGAACGCCACCGGATGGGTCAGCTCAAGCAGTTGCACCACCACTGGGGAGGGACGCCCGTGAAGATCCGGGTTGACCTGCTCACTGGCAGTCAGTGTCAGGTCCAGTTTGGTCACCGTTGAAAAGGGCGAAAGGCTGCTGCACCCCACCATCAGGCCCAGCACGGCCGGTATAGAAACAACCGCGACTCGCTTCGTGAACGTCATCCTGAATGTCCCGCGTACAGAGTGGAGACCAGGCGTACCTGATCGTCGTAGGCCCTGGCGAAGTCCGCTTGCAACTGGCGCTCGCCAGAGCCGTCTTCTTCGATCCGTTGCTGGTAGTGGCGTCGATAGGCACGCCAATACGCCCCATCCACAGCAAACCTGGGCGGCTTGCCCTCACGCTCGAAACACAGCTGCAGGTGCCCCGGCGAGAATGCCGCCAGTGCGTTACGCATCGCGGTTCGGCAGGCCACCAGTACGGCGACCTGATGCACCTGGATATCCCGGCATACGTGAGCAATGGCCAATTCGGCGGACAACTGGCCCAACTCTCCGGTGCCCAGCAATGCGCGGAGCGCGTCATGGGCCCCCATACTGTCTCTCAGCGGGTTCTGGCTTTTGACCCAGCGACCGGCCTGCCCCAGGTTGAATTCGCTTTTCAACTCTTCGTGAGTGCGCAGGCTTTGCTGCAACCCGTCCACAGACTGCCTGAGCAGGTTCGCTGCCTTGATCGCCAGCGCTTCGCGGGCTGGTGCATCAAGCGTATCCAGGCTCACCCCCAGCGCCTCGGCGAATTGCGTCCAGAACGCCTGATCCTGATTGATGGATGCGTTAGCTGTGCAAAGCTCCAATGGAGGCGCTTCTGCACGGGGCGCAGCCCGGGTAGGCACAACCAGGTGATCTCGCTCCACGGCGTTATGTCCCGTCCACGGCACATGGGCTTCGACAGCCTCGTTCATCCCACTCAGTTCCTCCGACATTGCGTCGTGCAGCGGTGCGAGTACCAAACGATCGACTGAATTCAAGTAGGCATCGTCAGGGATGATCCCTGCGAGAGCGGAGGATGCCTTGCTATGAGGTGCAGCATTCGCGACCAGCCGGGCACGTATCGACAGCGCGCCCAGCTGGAACACTTCGCCCTCCCCGATCAGATGGGCCTGGCCCTTGGGCAGTGGTGTGTCGTTGCCTGTCGAACGGATTCCATTGCTACTGATATCGGTCAGGAAATACTGCCCGTCACGGTAGCTGACCAAGCCATGATGGCTGGACAGCAAGCGGCTGGCGTCCGGGATAACCCAGTCGCAAGTAGCCCCGCGCCCGATCACACCACCAGTGCTGTCAAACACCTTGCGTTCGGGCGTCTGGCCGGCATCGGCAACGCACAGTTCAAAGACGAGTTGCATGGCAGGTCTCCCCTCTCATTGGCCGCGACGCGTCGCGTGGGGGTCACCCAAAGGACGATAGTCGGCATCATCAAACACGTAATTGGCGTTACAGCCGCTCAGCAAGCACAGTGCAAGCATCAAGGCCTGCCATGGACGATCAGGCATCGGGTCTCTTCCAGAAAGGTAAGTCGGCAACGTGCAGTGAACGTAGGGGGTTCATTCAGCATTCCCCCGTGCGTCGCCGAAAGGGATGTTCAGACGTGCAAGGCGATAGAGCAGCGTACGTCGGGCAACACCAAGCTCGCGTGCGGTGCGCGTGCGATTGCCACGGTTCTTGTGCAGGCAATCAATCAGGAATACCCGCTCGACCCGTTCCAGGCGTTGGCGCAACGTTGACTCAACCGCTGCAATAGCAGGTGCGGGCGACAGCGAGAGATGCTCCGGCAGGATCACTCCGTCATCGCACAGCAACACCGCACGCTCCACCAGGCATTTGAGCTCGCGCACATTGCCGGGGAACCCATGGCTGGAGAGTTGATCAAGCGCCGCGCTGGACCAGCTCACGGGGGGCTTTTCCAGGGAGGAGCAGGCCTGCTCAGCGAAGTGGCGCGCCAACAGCAGGACATCCCCGTCCCTGTCGCGCAATGCCGGTAGCTCGATGGGAAATTGCGCGAGGCGATAATAGAGGTCCTCACGAAAACTGCCCTCGGCCACCATCGCTGCGAGGTCACGGTGGGTGGCTGCGATGATGCGCACGTCAACCTTGTGGGCGGTGCTGGCACCCAGCGGGCGAATTTCGCCCTCCTGCAACACTCTCAGCAACTTGGCCTGAAGGGAGAGCGGCATATCGCCAATTTCATCCAGCAGCAGCGTGCCCCCGTGGGCGGCATCAAACAGGCCTGCATAGTTACGCTCGGCGCCGGTAAACGCGCCTTTGCGATAACCGAAAAGCTCACTCTCGAGCAAACCTTCGGGAAACGCCGCGCAGTTCTGCACCACAAACGGTTGAGCCCCACGCGGGCCGGCGCGGTGGATGGCGCGTGCCACGACCTCCTTGCCGGTGCCCGTTTCACCGCGCAACAACACGGTATAAGGCGTCAGTAATACCTTGCCCATCAAGCGACAGGTTTCGTCCATCGCCGTGCTGTTGCCGATCAAGCCATAAGCCCCCCTGAGGGACGTGTCGCGTTTGTGCCCCATTGCGGCTTGCCCTGGCCGAGCAATACGCGAGCCCCATTGGTTGAGAACGAAACTGCCCAGTTGCCCCAGCGACGCTGCGAAGCCTTGCAACGGCATCGCGCGTTGGCTTGCGTACAGCAACACACCACAGATCGCCTTATACCGATTGAACAGTGGCAGGCAGGCCAGTGAGCGCCACGGTGTGCTCGCGGCCGGCAGAAAACCGCTGTCATAGACACTGCCGCACAACTCATCAAGGTTCAGGGCACAACGCTGATTCACCACGTAGTGCAGGAGTTGCTCATTCTGAAAATCCTCACCCGCCTGCGTGGGCGATGAGCCAGGGATATGCTGGGCGATCAGCCCGAGCCGCCCCGTCGTTTCATCTCGTTCATAGAGCTGGCAGAGTTCGCAATCGCTTAGCTGTGCGACGGCGGCCACACACAGTTCGAGCAACGACGACGCATCATCGTCAGCCCCCAAACGGGTATACCAACCCAACAAACGCTCGGCATACACCAGCGGCTGAGGTAGCTGATCCAACAGATTGTTCGTCATTGGCTGAACTCGCAGACTGGCTGGCCGGCGTCGTTCAGCGTTGCGTGAACCCGTGAGAAGGGTTCGCCAACCGCCATTGCGTCGAGCAGCCTGTCGACCACCTGAGGCAGCAGGTTCAGCTCGATCCATTGGTCAATATGCCTGGCGCCACTGTCGCTGTGCAGGCAACGATCGGTCATGTGCGCGACCAACTCGCAGGTGAAGCTCAGTGTCAGCCTGCGTTGCTGCAAGCGGTGCCCAAGCCGTTCCAGCTTGAGTCGCACCACGCCCTCCAGCCTTTCACTGGCAAGGGGGTAATAGGGTACAACCCGCATCCGAGCGAGCAACGCTGGCTTGAAGTGAGCACGCAACACAGGATGAATGGCTTCTTGCAGAACCTGCGGATCAGGGCGCTGGCCATTCGCGCAGAGTGCGGTGATGGCGTCACTCCCCAGGTTGGACGTCATCAGGATCAGTGTATTGCGAAAATCGATTTCCCGGCCTTCGCCATCGTTAGCCAAGCCTCTGTCAAAGACCTGGTAAAACAGGTTGAGCACTTCCGGGTCGGCCTTCTCCACTTCGTCCAGCAAGAGCACCGAGTAAGGCCGTCGGCGCACGGCTTCCGTCAGTACCCCGCCCTCACCAAAACCGACATAACCCGCCGGGGCGCCGATCAACCGCGACAGGGAGTGCTTCTCCTGGTATTCCGACATGTTCAACGTGGTCACAAACCGCTCACCGCCATACAGCAGGTCCGCCAGTGCCAGGGCTGTTTCGGTCTTGCCCACACCACTAGGGCCCACCAGCAAAAACACCCCCACAGGCGCACCCGGTGCGTTGAGCCCCGCAGCAACGGCACGCAAGTTTCGATCAAGCGCGATCACTGCCTGCTCCTGCCCGAGGATGCGTTTGCGCAGCGCATCGGCGAAACCGAGAATCCGTTCACTGCTGTCAAACGCCAGCTGCTCGATCGGAATACCGGTCCAGGCGCTAATAACCTGTGCCACCAGTCGAGGGCATACCTCGTGGCTGACCAACCGTGGTTCATCGCAAGCAGGCACTTGCCGGGCGCCCTCGACACACTCGCCCTCAAGACGCTGTCGGCGTTCGGAAATGGCCTGCTCTGCCAGACTCTTTTGTTCGACCCAGCAACCTTCCAGTCGCTGGCACTCAAGTTCCAAGGCGTTCAGTCGCACGTTCAAGGCTTGCAAAGCCGGCTCGTCAATGGCCAGGCCCGCGTCAAGATCCCGCGAGATCGCAACGCGCTGACGCGTGCCTTCGGCCAGCTCGGATCGCAGGCGTTGCAACGCCTCGGGCGCCGCTGCGAGGCTGATACGAACCCGTGCACACGCGGTGTCCAACACATCCACGGCTTTGTCCGGCAACTGCCGCCCAGCGAGGTAGCGAGCACTCAGCTGCGCCGCCGCCACGACCGCGTCATCGCGCACATACACCCCATGGCCGGCCTCATAAACCGGAACCAGCCCACGCAAGATCGACACAGCGGCTTCCACACTCGGCTCCCCCACCACCACCGGTTGAAAGCGCCGTGCCAGCGCCGGGTCTTTTTCAAAGTATTTTTTGTATTCTGACCATGTGGTCGCCGCGATGGTGCGCAGTTGCCCGCGGGCCAGGGCCGGCTTGAGCAGGTTGGCCGCATCGCTCCCCCCCACTTGGGCCCCTGCCCCCACCAGGGTATGTGCCTCATCGATAAACAGGATCACGGGTTGAGCGCTGGCACTCACCTCGTCGAGCACACCTTTGAGTCTACGTTCGAACTCGCCCTTGATGCTGGCACCGGCCTGCAGCAGGCCCATGTCCAGCGTCAGGATGCGCACATCCTTGAGCGGCCCGGGGACTTGTGAGGCAACCACTTGCAGGGCCAGGCCTTCGACAACGGCCGTCTTGCCAACCCCGGCCTCACCTACGAGGATCGGGTTGTTCTTGCGACGACGCACGAGGATGTCGATCAACTGGCGGATTTCACTGTCCCGACACAGCACAGGGTCAATGCGCCCTTCGCGGGCCTGGCGTGTGAGGTCATGGGTAAAGCGTTCCAGCAACGACGCCTCGGAGCGTCGAGGAATACGTTGTGCTGCCTGGCTTTGCACAAACTCGCGCACACGGTGAGCATCCAGTCGACTCAAAATCTGTTGATACCCACTGCCCGCATGCTGCAGCGGGTGATGCAGGAGAGCCAATATCAGTGCCGCGGGATCCACCTCGACCTGCCCCAGTTCAAGGTGCGCGACCATCAACGCTTGCTGCAACCAATGGACGAGCGCCTGGGCGAACACGGGGTTATGCGTCGCGCCTTGATCTGCCTTGAGTTGCAACGTTGCCTGCAGCGTGCCGACTTCGATATCCGCATCCTTCAGCGCCTTTGCCAACAAACCGTCGGGATATTCCAGCAGCGTCATCAATACATCTTCTACCAATACTTCTTTGCCGCCCCGCGCCACGCAGCGCTCGGCAGCACGTTCAAGGTCGCGGCGAGTGTCGGTGGTCAGCGTTTGGATCAATTGCTGTAGATCTACATTCATCATAATCATCAGTCCCTAATGAGAGTTGCTGCCAAGCGTGAGCACGCCATCAGCGCGTTCATGTCCCAGCCAACTGGTCCAGCCCAGGCCACAGACATTGCGTTCACCGATGTGCAGTGGCTTTGCTTCCCCTGCTGCCAATTCCAGGCGCAGGTCATATTCCAGGGGGGCTCGAACGCTGAGGCGAACCAGTGCGCACAGCGGCTGATAACTGCTGCCCGTCGTCAAGAAGTCATGAAAACGCTGCCAGGACAGCGCCTGCAGATGCACCCTGAACTTGCCGCTGCGATCGATGACTCGATGCCCCAGTACGAGGTCCTCCCCCAGCCTGCTGTTGTCTGCGCCCAGCCGATTACGTTGCTGATGGGTGATGACCACCGAGCGCTCTACCCATTGCTCGATAAACACAAGGCGGTACTTGAAGTAGTACCGAAGCACGGTCTCGACCAGTGAGGCTGAATGCGCCCGCAAACTCAGCAGCCCCAGATAAGGCAGCAGCCGAGTGCAATCCAGCCGCGCGGCTTCGCGAACCTGCCGCCCTCCCAGACCGACCAGTGAGAACATCTGCTCGGAAAAGGCATCGCTGGCGCCGTCGCGAAAGCACATGCGGTAGCGGTACTTGCGCCAGATCGGCAACATCAACCGCTGCAGGCGATGGTGAAAAACATCCAGGAAGTCCCGGGCAGTGTTTCCTCCTACATGTTCGGTTGCAGCCTGCTCGGCATAAAACGCCGGTAATGGCGAACCGGCGCCGTGCAAGCCGAGTACATTGAGGCGAAGGCGCGCTCGCAATTGACCGCGCTCTACAAAAAACTCCGCTCGGTCGATGTCATGCCCCGGAAACCCAAAACCCGGGTTCGCCTGAAACTCAACAAGGTCATACAGTGCGTCGTCATCCAGCTGCGGATGAGCATGGCGCAGGTGCTCAATCACCTGCAGAACTGCTTGAAATAGCGAGTGCTCACGGATGACGCGGGATAACTCGTTTAAAGCAGGGGCTGCTGGCCCTTCCGGGGTGGCCATAGGTACACGTCTCCTTGTGTGCTGATGACCCGCATTTCGTGGTACGAATTCAGGCTGGAATAGAGGGCAAAAAACTCATTGAGCGCAGAGGCGAATACAAACAGATCGCCTTGACCAGTGAAGCCCTGGGGGTCAATGCTCAAGTCGATCCGCAAACCACGCACTGGCAACCCGCGGTACAACCGGTCGACCGTTTCATGACGAATGGATCGCAACGCCCCCAGCCTTCGTTGGCTGATGACCTGCGCTTGTCTGTCGTGGTATCGGGGTATGTCGTAGTTTTCCAGGGTGACTTTCAAGGCACTGATATCGGTCAACGACAGGTAGTTGAGCGACAGGTTGCTAATCAGTTTCCAGAGAAAGTCCTGGTCCAGAGGGGGACTGAAACTGGGTGTTGGCACACAGATATTGCGAAACGACAGAAACTCCGGCGTCTCTTCGCACGGCTGGTTGATATCCCCTACCTGCAATTGCCGCGGCAGATTGTTGTTCGTGCACGTCAATTCAACCGAAAGCGTCTCCTGGTCCTGGGCCAGTCCAGCGCCGAAACTCAGCCAGGTGTCCAACCCGCCGTGCTGTACCGATGAGCGTTGACGAATGCTGTAGCTGGGCGCTTTTGAGTTGGCACCGCCATCCCCGTCATGTTCAAAGGTTTCAAACGGGACGTAGGTCCGATGACCCAGCCCGCCAGGGCACCAGCCGGTGACGCTGTCGATGGAAAATACCGCCGCATTGCCCCTTTCGAACTCTGCCGGCACCAGCAGGTATTCGTCCCTTTTGCCGTCCAGCCGAATCGGCACCGCATCATGTTTGAACAGGTTGACGATGGGTGTGCAATACAGCTTCACGTTGTCCAGGTTCGGGGGGGATGGCTCATGCTCCCGCGTGCGGAGTTCGAAACGCAGCTCCATGTGGCGCGCTTGTTTGAGCACAGTGCTGGGCAGTGTCTGCAATACATCAAGCCCACACACATCGACAAACAGGTACTTCTCCGGAAACGCAAAGTACTCCTGCAAATGGCGATACCCTTTGAAGGTATTCATCGGGTACGGAATCAACGCTTGATCGTCATCAAACCCTGCCGGCTGAACCTGACTGGCGCCCAGCCGCAACGATGGCAACTGCCCGTCAGGCCCGTTAACCGGGCGTCCTTCCTGATCGAAAAGCAACACCTCGATACCCTCCAGATGGCGCAACAAACTCAGGTATAACCCTTGGCCGACATACCGATCGCCCGCCAGGTGCAAGCGCAACTGGCTGAAGGTCCATTCGCTGAAATTGCCCTCGGCGCTCATTTCCAGGCGCAGGTTCAGCAATGCCCGGCCTTCCATGGCGCGATATTCCAGGCCGCTCAGTTGCAGTGGCAGGACCTGGGTTGCATAGCACGTGCGAAAGCGGCAACGTTCACCATTGATTGCCACGCTTTCCACCGATGTGTCCCGCTCAACAAGCACAGGAGTGCTCGCGTGCTGCAAAGGTGCAAACTGCAGGATGCTGAAAGACGGTAATGGCCGCATGTAGTTGGGCCACAACAGATGCATCATCGAGTGAGTCAACTCGGGAAGCTCGTCGGCAAGCTTCTGCCGCAAGCGCCCGGTCAGGAACGCAAAGCCTTCCAGCAGCCGCTCGACATCGGGGTCTTGGCCCGCCTCGGCGAGAAACGGCGCCAAGGCGGGATTGCGCTCCGAAAAACGCCGCCCGAGCTGCCGTAAGGCGCTCAGCTCACTTTGGTAAAAACGATTAAAGGACATCAGGCAATACCTCGACCTGTCCTGCACCCATCAAGCGCGCACTGAATGCAACCGGCTGCATGACACCCGCAACAAGCAACGCGGCATCAATACGAAATGCCAGGGACAAAGGATCACTTTCACCGGGCAACCCCCTGACACGCACATTCACCAAGCGCGGTTCATATGCCTGGATAAATCGCTCGATCGACAGGCGCGACTGAGTCAGCGATTCATGCAGGCTCAAGCGCATGTCGTTGAGGTCGGGCAGCCCATAATCGGGCAGCGTAAGAACGCTGCCCGCGCGGGTACTGAGCATCTTCCCCAAATGGGCGGCAACAGACGCCGCGCTGCTGGTCCGACTTGACGTTTGCCCTTCAAGCCGCTCGAAGAGGCTGCGATGCTCGGACAGTCCCTGACCCCTGCTCATTCTTTGTCGAGCTTGCCGACCAGGGACAGCGTGAAGTCAGCCCCCATGTACTTGAAGTGCGGGCGCACACTGAGGTTGACGCGGTACCAACCCGGCTCTCCTTCGACATCACTCACGACAATCCGCGCAGCCCTCAACGGACGTCGCCCACGAACTTCGGCGCTGGGGTTCTCTTGATCCGCAACGTATTGACGGATCCACTTGTTGAGTTCCAGCTCCAGGTCGGTGCGCTCTTTCCATGAACCTAGCTGCTCGCGCTGCAAGACCTTTAGGTAATGGGCCAGGCGATTAACCACCATCATGTAGGGCAACTGCGTGCCCAGGCGGTAGTTCAGCTCAGCCGCCTTGCCCTCGGCACTGATGCCGAAATTCTTCGGCTTCTGTACGGAACTGGCAGAAAAAAAGGCGGCGTTGTCACTGCCCTTGCGCATGGTCAGGGCGATAAACCCCTCTTGAGCCAGCTCATATTCTCGGCGATCAGAGACCAGCACTTCCGTCGGTATCTTGGTTTCGATTTCACCCATGCTATGGAAGTGATGCAGCGGCAGGTCCTCCACAGTTCCACCGCTTTGCGGGCCGATGATATTTGGACACCAGCGGAATTTGGCGAAGCTGTCAGTGAGTCGGGTGGCAAACGCGTAGGCCGTATTTCCCCACAGGTAATGTTCGTGGCTGTTGACCACGTTTTCCTGATAGGTGAAGGTCTTGACCGGACACTCCAGCGGGTCGTAAGGCGTCCTCAGCAAGAACCGGGGCACAGTCAGCCCTATGTAGCGGGAATCCTCGCTTTGGCGAAAACTTTGCCATTTGGCAAATTGCGGGCCTTCGAAGTGATCCTTGAGATCCTTCAGATCAGGCAGTCCGTTGAAGCTTTCCAAGCCGAAGAAGCCAGGCCCGGCCGAAGCGATGAAAGGCGCGTGAGCCATACAGGCAACACTGGCGGCGTACTGCATCAGCTTCACATCCGGCGCACTCGGCGAGAGGAAGTAGTTGGCAATAACGGCTCCGACGGGCTGGCCACCAAACTGACCGTATTCTGCGCTGTAGATATGTTTGTAGAGCCCGGATTGACTGACTTCTGGCGAGTCTTCGAAGTCGTCAAGAAGGTCTTGGCGCGAGACATTCAGGAGCTCGATCTTGATGTTTTCACGAAAGTCGGTGCGGTCGACCAGCAATTGCAGCCCCCGCCATGATGCTTCGAGGGCCTGGAAATCGGGGTGGTGAAGAATTTCATCCATTTGCAGGCTGAGCTTGGTGTCGATCTCGGCGATCATGCGGTCAACCAGGCGCTTCTTGACCGGTTCGTCCTTGTTCTGTGGCTTGACCAACTCCTCGATAAAGGCCGAGATACCTCGTTTGGCGATGCTATACGCCTCGTCGTCGGCACTCAGCAGGGTCTGGGCGATGATGTTGTCGAGAATGCTGTGCTCGCCTGCTGCTTGAGTCGGTAATGGGTTTTGCTGGGTAGTCATGGCATCAGTGTCCTTTTACTGAAAATGTCAGGCCGTGGGGTTGTTCAAGCCCAGTTCTGCCAGTACCCGGGCGCGGGACTCGTCATCGGCCAGCGCCTGCTCAATGGCTCTACGAAAACTGGGTGTATTACCCAGGGGCCCTTTCAACGCCATCAACGCATCGCGCAGCGCCATCAGCTTTTGCAATTCGGGGATCTGCTCCACCAGGCTCGCGGGGTTGAAGTCCTTCATGGAATTGATCCGCACCTGAATGGCCAGCTCCTCAACCTCAGCCGACTCCTGGAGCCGATTGGGTACGCTCAGGGTCAGTGCCAACGCCTGCTTGGCCAGTACGTCGTCGAGGGTGTTCTTGTCGATGCCGATGGGCTTGCGGTCTTCGAGCTTGCGCAGGTCCTCACGCTGGGTGAAGTCACCCAGCACCAACAGTTTCAGTGGCAGTTCGACTTCTTCCTGCGCACCTCCCACTGCGGGTTTGAAAGTAATATTGATACGTTCCTTGGGTGCTACCGAACCTTCTTTGGCCACGGTCGTTCTCCTTTTTCGAGTGAGTCGAAAACCTATTCAAGTACCGCTTCGAGATCGAAGCGGCATAGTTTTCGGTGAGTGTCTTCCTTGCGTTCACGCACAGCGTGGCTTTGTGGCAACTGTTCACAACAGCGGTACAAGAGTTGCGCCACCTGGAGGGCCAGTTCGGGCTCCCAGCGGTCTATACCCGCTTGCTGCAATTCATCATCCAGCTGTTCCAGCTGGACCTTCGCCAGCTCCTGCTTGCCGGCCAACACACACAGGCGTGCCATGGCCAGCCGCCAATGAAATCGCGCACGCTCGCTACGAGCTGCATGCAAGCCTTGCTTGAGTTCACTCACGGCGACTTTAAGCCCGTCCTTGCGTAGCCTGGGCATGACTGCCTGCAGGGCCGACTCCCAGGGTTCGGCCCTCGCTTCAACCTGCACGCCCGGAAGCTCGGGAGCTTGAAGATGTCGATTGACCTGGAGCGAGATCCAGTCGCGAGTGGCGGCATCCGCAAACGGCGTGCCGTCGTGAAACCGAAACTCAGGCAGGGTTGGCAACCGCTGCAGCAACAAGGCGAAGCTGACCTCCAGTTCGGTCATCGCCAGATCGGCGTGCAAGGCTTGCAGGCACTCCCAGGCGATTCGCACGCCATCGAACCAGAACATGGACCCGGCCAGGCTCGTCTCCAGTTCAATCAACAGATCCGCGTAATGCCCTTGGACAAAGCGCTCCTGGTAATGCGTAAGCTTGTCGGGTGCCGGACCTCGGAGCGCGGTAATCCGCTCGCTGTCAGCGTCCGGGCAACGCGTAAGCGCCAGCCAGACCAATGTTCGATTGAGGCGCTGTGCACGCAGGTCACCCGCATTTTGACGCTGCCACCACGCGCTCAGCGGCCGCGCCTGCTCCTGCAATGCGCGCAGCCATTTGTGAGCATCTTTTTCGTTATCTATCACAGGTTCGATACTGAACGGCTGAGTCACAGCCTGCTTGGCCGGGGCAACAGGAACGGTCGACGGGGTGTCGCCCTGCTGCTCTGCATGCTCCAGTTTCTGCGCCAACTGTCGGCGCATGGGCAGCAATGATGGGGCTTCATCCCCCAACTGCCGGGTCCAGAGATCATCAAGGCACGCGAGTTGCTCCAACACGCTTTGAAACAGCGGTTGCTGATCCTGAAGTGGCAGGCTTTGCGCAAACAATGGTTCCAGGCGCAATACCAACCAGCCGAGAACAGCGCCGCGGGTACGCGGCTTTTTCGGAAAAACCTGCGCCCAGTGATGCTCGCAGAGGTAGCGCATCAACCCCAGACCAGCCAGCAGGCCTGGAAAGGATTCACGCTGGTGCAATGCCCATGTCAGCCACGCCGCTACCCGAAGGTCTTTGGAGTGCTGACGCAACAGGCACTCGCAGACTTCCAGCACCTTGATCCAATCGGGCAGAGAGGCACCATGAATCGACTGGGTTTTATCCAACTCGAATTCCAGCACTTCGTATTCAGTTGAAAAACGCATATCACTGCCCACAAAACTTATTTGCGAGCACGGAAGACGTGCGAGCTCAACATAATAATCACAAAGCTTACTTGAATAGACCATTTAAGATCACACATAACCATTCGAGGCAGTCAAGGCCAACTAATCGCACCCATAGTGCAAATCAGCTCACCCTCTAAACCTCGCAAACCCATAACGAAGTTCGCAAACTTTAGCCACGCACTCGGCATTCATCAAGCGACGGAAGCGCACTTAAGTAATTTCCTACAAATCAACAAAATCAAGGCATGCGCAGCATTTTGCGCACCTTAAAAATCAAAACACACTTTATTCACCGACACACACTCAACACCAGGCCAAATAGACTACCGAGCAACTAAATGCACACTCATGCGCAAATAAAAACCTCTAAAACCCCAAAATCAACATAACACCCATACAAATAAAAAACATTTTAACGCCACACCCCTTATTTTATTGACCAACACACTTTCAGGCACGCTTCTTGTTATAGCCAACTACCCGACCGGCACAATCGTCGTTCGGGACTACCTCATCAATCAGGCAAGGAAACCACTCATGCCAACACCCGCGTACCTTTCAATCACCGGTGTAAAACAGGGTTTGATTACGGCAGGCACATTCACCCAGGACTCGGTAGGCAATATTTACCAGGAGGGTCATGAGGACCAGATCCTGGTCCAGGCGTATTCCCACCAGGTGATCATCCCCCGCGACCCGCAATCGGGACAGCCAACCGGTCAGCGGGTCCACAAGCCGCTGATGATCAGCAAGGTGTTTGATAAATCATCGCCACTGCTGTTCAGCGCGCTGACCAGTGGCGAAGAGGTCAAATGCCGACTGGAGTGGCTGCGCACTTCATCGGCGGGTACCCAGGAGCACTACTTCACGATCGAGCTGGAAGGCGCGACCATCGTGGATATCCAGTCTCGCATGCCCAACTGCCAGGACCCGGAGAACGCTCATTTCACCCATCTGGAGGATGTGTATTTCACCTACCGCAAGATCGTGTGGACCCACGAAGTCTCCGGTACTTCCGGCTCGGACGATTGGCGTAACCCTGTAGCCGGCTAAGCCGCAACAACGCAGGGACGGCGCCACGGACGGCACCGTTCCTGCCTATCGGCTACACCATTGCCAGTGGGTGTTTGCGCTTGGGCGCACCAAACACGCGATCGATGGCGTCGAGATCGTGTTCATCAAGCACTAACTTGGCGGCAGCTGCGTTAAGCCGCACATGCTCTGGGGTTACGGCCTTGGGGATGGCGATCACCCCGTCCTGACGCAATACCCAGGCCAGGGAAACCTGGGCGGGTGTCACTTCATGGCGACGGGCAATTTGCTTGAGTGTTGGACTGGACAGTAACTCACCGCCTTGGGCAATCGGGCAGTACGCCATCAATGGCAAGTGATGTTGTTGCCACCAAGGCAGCAAGTCATATTCGATCCCGCGCTCTTCGATGTTGTAGAGCACCTGGTTGGTCGCGCAGGCTGGAGAGGCAAGTTCCTGCAGGTCTGCCACATCAAAATTGGAAACACCCCAGCGGCCAATCTTGCCGGCCTCACGCAAGCGCTCGAACGCGTCGACCGTTTCTTCCAGCGGGTATTGACCCCGCCAATGCAACAGATAGAGATCAATATAATCGGTGCCCAAACGATGGAGACTCGCCTCGCAGGCACGGGGCACGCCCTTGTGGCTGGCATTGTGCGGGTAGATTTTACTGACCAGGAACACCTGGTCGCGGCGACCGCGAATGGCTTCACCGACCACCGTTTCAGCACCGCCTTCACCATACATTTCAGCGGTATCAATCAGGGTCATGCCCTCGTCGATGCCCAGTTGCAACGCGGCGACTTCAGCACGCTGCTGGCTGGGGTTTTCGCCCATGCGCCAGGTGCCCTGGCCGATGACAGGGACGGGCGAGCCCGCCAGATCAATGGTTCGCATGACAACCTCCTGATGCGTTCGCGGATTAACACTGTGGCATTGGCCGGACAAAAGGGTTCAATCGCAGTATGGTTGCCCCCTGCCAAGTCGCCAGGAAGAATCTGCCATGCTGTTTGTCGTGATGCTCGGGGGCAAGCACCCACGGGCCAGAATCGAAGTCCATGATGTGGTATTCGCCGTAGCGGATACGCTGGAGGGCACTTACTCGCAACTGCGCGATGGCTGGTTCGGCAGCCCCAAGGGCGTGCATATCGATTCGTGGATGGCCGTTGATGGCGTCGACGGCTGGAAAGTCGAACTCAGCCACCTTGCGCCTCAGGCCGGCGCGCATCACCTGTATTTCATCAACCTTGGAGGCTACGAGACGAACAGCTTTGGCGAGGCTCATCACTACCTGCTGGTGGTGGCTCGCAACAAACAGGAGGCAACGAGCAAGGGCAAGCAACAAATGCTGCGCCATTGGTCCCAGGCGCACACTGACGCCGTCATGGATATCGATGACTGCCTGCCCATCGACCTGGTGGACGGCCGTTACCTGCACCTGGTGCAAGGCCCACACCGGCCGATCATCCGGCAGAACGACTACATCGTCCTGCCCTGAACCGCCTCCCCTACCCGAACGGGGTATGGCGCACACCCCCCACCTGCCTGACAGTGCAATCAGTCCCTCAGCCTGATAACAAGCACAACACAAGGTGGGTCCCCATGCATAAAGCCTTTATCGCCCTGTTCAGCGCCGCACTGTTGGCCACTTCAACCCTGAGCCACGCCGCGGATGACCCGGGCAACACCTTGCGCATTTACAACTGGGCGGACTACATCGGCGACACCACCCTGGCCGACTTCGAAAAGGCCACGGGCATCAAGGTGACCTACGACACCTACGATTCCTACGAAACCGTTCAGGGTAAATTACTCTCCGGGCGTTCCGGCTATGACTTGGCGCTGCTCAACGCCTCCCTCGTGCCGCTGTTGATCAAGGGCAACGTGTTCCAGCCGCTGGACAAGACCCAGCTCCCCGATTGGAAAAATCTTGACCCCGTGGTGCTCAAGAGCCTGGAGGCACACGATCCGGGCGTCACCTATTCGGCGCCCTATACCTGGGGCAGCAACGGCGTGACGTATAACGTCGACATGATCAAGGCACGCATGCCGGATGCGCCTATCGGGTCCCTGGCGATGATCTTCGACCCCAAGGTCATCGCCCGGTTTGCCGACTGCGGCATTACCTTCATGGACTCACCCACCGACATGATTCCATTGGCCCTCACTTACCTCGGCCTGGACCCCAACAGTGTCACGTCCAAAGACCTGAAGGCCGCCCAGGACGTACTGATGGCGGTGCGCCCCTACATCCGCAAATTCGATTCCAGCGGTTTCATCAACGGCCTGGCCAATGGCGACCTGTGCCTGGCTACCACCTGGTCGGGCGATTACGCCACCTCCCAGGCTCGCGCTACCGAAGCCGGGGCCAAGGTCAAGCTGGACTACTTCATTCCCAAGGAAGGTTCGCTGATCTGGTTCGATAACTTCTACATCCCGGCCGACGCGCCCCATGTGGCCAATGCCCATAAGTTCATCGAGTTTCTGTTGCAACCGAGCACCATGGCCGGCGTCAGCAACACCATCCATTACGCCAACAGCAACCTGGCGTCCAAGCCGCTGGTCAACGCCGATATTCGCGATAACCCGGCCATCTACCCCGATCCGGCGACGATGCAGCGTTTGTTCACGCAAAAAAGCCAACCCCAAGCTGCCGTGCGCCTGATCACCCGTACCTGGAATGCCGTGAAGACCGGCAAGTGACCCCCAGCCTTTGAAGGTAAATGCCATGACTCTGCCAAATCCTGCTTTTTTCGCCCAGTTTGACCACGACAAGCTGGACGCCGCCGACAAAGCCCACTACATGCACGGCTTCCACATGTTCGACGAACACCGTGAGCAAGGCTCGCTGAATATCGCAGTGGGTAACGGCGCCTACATCTACGACACCCATGGCAACCGCTACCTGGACGCAGTGGGCGGCATGTGGTGTACGAATATCGGCCTGGGCCGCGAGGAAATGGCCGAGGCCATCGCCAACCAGGTGCGCCAACTGGCCTACTCCAATCCGTTCTGCGACATGGCCAACACCACGGCCATCGAACTGTGCGCCAAGCTCGCCAGCCTGGCACCCGGTGACTTGGACCACGTGTTCCTCACTACCGGAGGTTCCACCGCCGTGGACACCGCCTACCGGTTGGTGCAGTTCTACCAGAACAGCCGTGGCAAAACGGCCAAGAAGCACATCATCTCGCGCTTCAGTGCGTATCACGGCTCCACGTTCCTGACCATGTCCATCGGCAACAAGGCCGCCGACCGCGCGCCCGAGTTCGACTTCATGAGCGACCTGTTCCACCACATCTCCTGCCCCAACTACTACCGGGCGCCGGAGGGGATGAGCGAGGCGGAGTTCCTTGACTTCCTGGTGAATGAATTCGAAGACAAGATCCTGACCCTTGGTGCGGACAATGTGGCGGCGTTTTTCGCCGAACCGATCATGGGTTCCGGTGGCGTGATCATCCCGCCCAAGGGCTACCACCGACGCATGTGGGAAATCTGCCAGCGCTACGACTTGCTGTACGTCGCCGATGAAGTGGTCACTTCGTTCGGGCGCCTGGGGGCATTCTTTGCTTCCGAAGACGTGTTCGGCATGCAGCCCGATATCATCACCACCGCCAAAGGCCTCACCTCCGGCTACCTGCCGCTGGGTGCGTGTATTTTCTCCGAGCGTATCTGGCAGGTCATTGGCGAGCCGGGCAAAGGCCGCTGCTTTACCCACGGGTTCACCTACAGCGGGCACCCGGTCAGCTGTGTGGCCGCATTGAAAAACATCGAGATCATCGAGCGCGAACAACTGCTGGCCCATGTGGAAGACGTTGGCGTGTACCTGGAGCAGCGCCTGCAGACCTTGGCCGACTTGCCGCTGGTGGGGGATATACGCTGCCAGCGCCTGATGGCGTGCATCGAATTCGTCGCGGACAAACGCACCAAGGCCTTGCTGCCGGATGCGGTCAACATCGGTGAAAAAATCCACCTGCGCGCCCAGGCCAAAGGTTTGCTGGTACGCCCCATCGGCCACCTGAACGTGATGTCGCCGCCGCTGATCATCACCCGTACCCAGGTTGACGAAATCGTGGAGACTTTGCGCCAGTGCATCCTCGATACGGCCGCTGAACTGCATGAAAGCGGCGAGTATCAAGGCCGATGAGCCACAACGCCGAGCCTGTCTCGGCGTTTTTGCCTGGGCGTTGGCAGCCGGGTAGACTGGCTGCCATGACCACAGCCAGCCCTGCCCCGACCCTGCAGCAACTGCAAACCTGGCACCACGCCCTGGCCCAGGCGTTGATCCATGTGGATGAAGCCTCATTCCTCGAACACCTGGCCGCCGCGCTGTGCACCCTCACCCCCATCGAATCGATGATGATCAGCCTGGAACGCCAGGGCCAGCCACCGCACCTGCTGTATCAGCAAGGCATCCCTCGGGCGTATCAGGATGAAATCATCCACCGCTATTTTTCCCGCGGCTACCTGCTGGACCCGTTTTGCCTGGCAGTAGACAAGGGTTTGGCGGAAGGTTTTTACCACCTGGCCCAAATTGCCCCGGATGACTTTTTCAACAGCGAGTACTACAAGACCTACTACCTGCGCAGCGGCGGCGCCCAGGAAAGTTACTACATCGTCGACCTGTGCCCCCAGAGCAAGATTTCGCTGTGCATGTTCCAGGGCCTGAGTGCCGGGCAGTTCACCGAGGAACAACTGGCGGTGCAGCAATCGACCCAGGCTATCGTCCGGGAGTTGCTGCGGCGGTTTGGCACCACCGGCGGGCTGGCCAAGGTGATCAGTGACGAGGCGTACACCCAGACCCAGGCGCACCAGCAGATCGAAGCGGCGTTCATGGGCTTTGGCAGCGGTGTGCTCACCGTACGCGAGCGTGAAATCGCCCACCTGATCCTGCGCGGGCACTCGGTAAAATCCACCGCCCAAGTGCTCGGCATTTCCCCAGAAACCGTGCGCATGCACCGTAAGAACCTGTACACCAAGCTGGCAATCAATTCCCAGGCCGAGCTGTTCGCGCTGTTCATCGAATGGCTGACCCGCAGCGGCGCCATGGCCCGGGCGTGAGCCGCTAAAGCGGCTCTGCTGTGCTGTGCTTTGCTTTTGATCTCAAGCGCCCCCCCCAATCACTGTCGGATTACAGGCACACCGAGCCTAAGCGAGGTGCCGAGTAGCTGACCTGAGTGGTTAGATCAAAAGCAGGTACGTGTGGGAGCTGGCTTGCCGGCGATGCAGACACCTCGGTGAATCAGGCATACCCGGTTGATGCCATCGCCGGCAAGCCGGCTCCTACAGTGGACCGCATTTGCCGTTGCTTTTGCTCTACACCACTCCAGCCGGCTGTCAGGCCGCTGTGCTTTTGATCTTAGGCGCCCCGTCAAACACGCTGGCCGGAATTCGACAGGGATTTTGGGGGGGTAAACCGGCAGGGATGCCGGTTTAGCCGCCCCGCGCCATGGAGGGCGCGTGGCGGCGGCCCCCCAAATCAC
>NZ_JBWKRS010000025.1:0-107541 GCF_059419385.1 Pseudomonas sp. GW821-FHT05H12
GCAGTGAAACGATGCATCGCCGATGGTAGTGTGGGGTTTCCCCATGTGAGAGTAGGTCATCGTCAAGATTAAATTCCGAAACCCCATTTGCGAAAGCAGATGGGGTTTTGTTTTGCGCGGTCGAAAAGTATTTGACGCTTTTGTTGCGCGCGCTTTTCGCGCCAAGCCCCTGCCTTTCTATGCAATGGCTCTACGCATGGCTATCATGCGTGCCTCATTGTGAGGCGATACTTGCATGCTGACGTTGTTGAAACTCTTGAAAGATGGCCGCTTCCATTCCGGAGAGGCATTGGGTGCTGCGCTCGGTGTCAGTCGCAGTGCTGTCTGGAAGCAGCTGCAGCATCTGGAGACTGAATTGAATCTCCCTATCCATAAGGTTCGAGGACGGGGATATCAGTTGGCATCCCCCCTGGTCTTCTTGGATGCCGAGGAGATCGCTTCAAATTCGGCTACTGCGGCCTGGCCCGTCCATATTTCAGACTCCATTGACTCCACCAATGCCGAAGCATTGCGCCTTGTCGAGGCCGGTTGTGCCGCGCCGTTCCTGGTGCTCGCAGAGCAGCAAACGGCAGGCCGGGGGAGGAGGGGGCGGGCATGGGTCAGTCCATTTGCACAGAACGTGTATTACAGCCTTGTGTTACGCATTGAGGGCGGTCTGAGGCAGTTAGAGGGGTTGAGCCTCGTCGTCGGATTGGCTGTCATGCAGGCCCTGCGTGAGTCGGGGGTGCAAGGCGCGGCTTTGAAGTGGCCAAACGACGTTCTTGTCGGTCGGAAGAAAATTGCCGGAATTTTGCTTGAGTTGGTCGGGGACCCCGCTGATATCTGTCATGTTGTCCTGGGCATCGGGATCAACGTGAATATGCAGAATGCCGCAGAGGTTGATCAGCAGTGGTCTTCGGTGCAGCTGGAAACCGGTTTTCCTCTTGATCGCAACCTTCTTGTTGCAAGGCTTGGCCAGCAGCTGCAGCACTATCTGGACCTGCATAAGGCTTCCGGCTTTTCCGCGCTCCAGGAAGAGTGGGAGCGGAATCATTTGTGGCAGGGTAAAGCTGTTTCCCTCATAGCCGGAGTTAACCATATTGAAGGGGTGGTCTTGGGTGTCGATCGTCAGGGGGCATTGCGGTTGAGTGTCGAGGGTGTCGAAAAGACATACAGCGGTGGTGAATTAAGCCTGAGGTTGCGTGATGATTCTTGAGCTCGACTGTGGGAACAGCTTCATCAAGTGGCGTGTGCTTGATTTGCCAGCGGTAGGCGCTTTTGCGGAAGGCGTCGTCGGTTCGGATGTCGCGTTGATAGATAGCCTGTCAGCGATACCAGGCCTCTTGCTGACACGCTGTCGTTTGGTGAGTGTTCGGGCTTTGGAGGAAACGAGCAAGTTGGTGGCGGCCTTGGAGGCGGCTTTTGGGGTTGTCGTGTCTTGCGCTGCGCCCGCCCGCGACATGGCGGGCGTTCGCAATGGGTATGAGGAGTTCGAGCGCCTCGGGCTCGATCGCTGGTTGGCAATGCTCGGTGCCTTCAAATTAGCTTCGAGTGCCTGCCTGGTGCTTGATTTCGGTACAGCAGCAACGGCCGATTTTATTGCTGCGGATGGTGAGCACCTGGGAGGCTTCATCTGCCCTGGGATGCCGCTAATGCGTAACCAGTTGCGAACTCATACCCGCAAGATCCGTTACGACGATGCCGCCGCCGAGCAGGCATTGGCGCGCTTGTTGCCAGGTCGTACCACCGTAGAGGCAGTCGAGCGCGGCTGTACGCTCATGCTGAGAGGGTTCGTGCTGACTCAACTGGAGCTTGCTCGAAGTTACTGGGGGGATGAGTTCACGGTGTTTCTCACAGGCGGGGATGCCGAGCTCGTTTCGGAGGCTGTGCCTCAAGCTCGGCTTGTTCCGGATCTGGTCTTTGTTGGTCTGGCGATGGCGTGCCCTTTGTCCTGAGGTGTTTATGCGTTGGCTGTTTCTGCTTTTACTGGTCCTCAATGCGTTTTACTACATTTGGCATCAGCAAGAGGCGCCGTTACGGGCAAAGGATGTCACTCCTCTGAGTCTCTACAAGGGCTCTCAGCAGGATATCCGCCTGCTGAGTGAGTCCTCCGACGCGGTGCAAAAACGTGACAGGGGCAAGGCCTCTGAGGTGAATACCTGCTTGTACCTGGGTGGCTTTGCGGATCAGCGACAAGCATCAGTGCTTGAGCAGCGCCTCATCAGTCTGGATATAAAGGTCAAGATGCAATTGCTCAATACGTCGGAGGTCTCGGGTTATTGGCTTCGTGTTGCCCCTGAAAGCAGGCGCCTCGCTGACGATCTGCCCTTTGAAAACCTTGCTAAGGAATTCAATGAGTTAAAACATAAAATAATGTTGTGCGAAGGCGTTGCATCTCTCGAATAGTTTGCATAGAATGGCGCCCGCTTCGCAGTGAAGACCTTTACGGTCAACACGGTGAAGCAAAGGTCAACGCAGCTAACCTCATATTTTTAAATGAGAAAATGCTTGACAGAAGGTCGGCGTAATGTAAAATGCCGGCTCGCTTAGGAGGGGTTCCCGAGCGGCCAAAGGGATCAGACTGTAAATCTGACGTCTACGACTTCGAAGGTTCGAATCCTTCCCCCTCCACCATTTTTAGCGTGAGCTGCAAGCTCCGCGGGTATAGTTTAGTGGTAGAACCTCAGCCTTCCAAGCTGATGATGCGGGTTCGATTCCCGCTACCCGCTCCAAGTTTGCAGGTTGTGCAAGGTGTTTCGCTCTTGTAGCTCAGTTGGTAGAGCACACCCTTGGTAAGGGTGAGGTCAGCGGTTCAAATCCGCTCAAGAGCTCCATATAACAAGGCAGATATGAAAATATCTGCCTTTGTTTTAACAGCTGCCTCGGCTTGATGGTGTTGTGCTTGGCTTTGTTGCTGGGTGATTTCAAGTCTCTTGGGGTTGGTTGTTGTAAAGTCTTTTTCAGGCCTGCATAATGGTCGGCCTGATTTTGTTTTAGGTCAGTAGCTCAATTGGCAGAGCGACGGTCTCCAAAACCGTAGGTTGGGGGTTCGATTCCCTCCTGACCTGCCAGATTCACGTGGTGTGTCTGGCTTTCTTTTCACAGGATCTTCATAGATGACTCCTAAGGCTGAAGCTCAAAGCTCTCGTTTCGATCTGGTCAAGTGGCTCGCCGTAGTCGCGTTGGTGGTCGTAGGCGTTGTTGGCAATCAGTACTATTCTGCTTCGCCGATCCTGTACCGTGTGCTCGCATTGCTTGCTCTTGCTGCTGTAGCTGCCTTTGTAGGCCTGCAGACTGCTAAGGGTAAGTCTTTCGCAGTCCTGGTAAAGGAAGCTCGCACCGAAATTCGTAAAGTCGTTTGGCCGACTCGCCAAGAAACTACGCAGACCACCCTGATTGTGGTGGCTGTTGTTCTGGTTATGGCGTTGCTGTTGTGGGGGCTTGATTCCCTGCTCGGCTGGCTTGTTTCCTTGATTGTTGGCTAAGGGTGTCCCGTGGCTAAGCGTTGGTACGTTGTGCATGCTTACTCGGGTTACGAGAAGCATGTTATGCGCTCTTTGCTGGAGCGCGTAAAGCTGGCAGGCATGGAAGATGGCTTCGGCGAAATTCTGGTTCCCACTGAAGAAGTGGTCGAAATGCGGAATGGCCAGAAGCGCAAGAGCGAACGCAAGTTCTTTCCAGGCTACGTGCTGGTTCAAATGGACATGAACGAAGGTACTTGGCACTTAGTCAAAGATACCCCTCGTGTTATGGGTTTTATCGGCGGTACAGCTGATAAGCCTGCTCCAATCACTGACAAAGAGGCGGAAGCAATTCTGCGTCGTGTTGCTGATGGCAGCGACAAGCCCAAGCCGAAGACGTTGTTCGAACCGGGTGAGGTTGTTCGTGTTACAGATGGTCCGTTTGCTGATTTTAACGGCACTGTCGAAGAAGTTAACTACGAAAAGAGCCGGATCCAAGTGGCTGTGCTCATTTTCGGTCGCTCTACTCCGGTAGAGTTGGAGTTCAGTCAGGTCGAGAAGGTCTAGCTGAGCAAGCATCCCAACCCCGCAGCCTTAGGCTGTGGGGTTTTGTCGTCACTGGGATAAACGCGCAAGTAACCGGGGAGCCTTTCGAGGCGTTTGAACCCGTAATTGGAGTGCCTCATGGCCAAGAAGATTACCGCTTACATCAAGCTGCAAGTGAAGGCCGCTCAGGCCAACCCAAGCCCACCCGTCGGTCCAGCTCTGGGTCAGCACGGCGTGAATATCATGGAATTCTGCAAGGCCTTCAACGCCCGTACTCAGGGTCTTGAGCCAGGTCTGCCGACTCCAGTGATCATCACTGTCTACAGTGACCGTAGCTTCACTTTCGAAACCAAGTCGACCCCGGCTTCGGTTCTGCTGAAGAAAGCTGCTGGTCTGACTAGCGGTTCCGCTCGTCCTAACACCGTTAAGGTTGGCACCGTAACTCGTGCTCAGCTGGAAGAAATCGCGAAAACCAAAAACGCGGATCTGACTGCAGCTGATATGGATGCAGCCGTGCGTACCATCGCCGGTTCTGCTCGTAGCATGGGCCTTAACGTGGAGGGTGTGTAATGGCTAAGCTGACCAAGCGCCAAAAGGCTATCGCCGGCAAAATCGAAGCGGGCAAGTCCTACAGCTTTGTAGACGCTGCTGCCCTGCTGACCGAGCTGTCGACTGTCAAGTTCAGCGAGTCCGTTGACGTTGCTGTAAACCTGGGTGTTGACCCACGTAAATCCGACCAGGTCGTTCGTAGCGCAACTGTGCTGCCACACGGTACTGGCAAGACTGTACGTGTTGCTGTCTTCACCCAAGGCCCGGCTGCTGAAGCTGCTCTGGCCGCTGGCGCAGACCGCGTTGGCATGGACGACCTGGCTGCCGAAATGAAAGGCGGCGACCTGAACTATGACGTAGTTATTGCCTCCCCGGATGCAATGCGCGTTGTAGGTCAGTTGGGTCAGATCCTGGGCCCACGTGGTCTGATGCCTAACCCTAAAGTCGGCACCGTAACCCCAGACGTAGCTACCGCGGTTAAAAACGCCAAGGCTGGTCAGGTTCGTTATCGCACTGACAAGAACGGCATTATTCACACCTCCGTTGGCAAGGTCGGTTTCGACGCCGTCAAGCTGAAGGAAAACGTTGAAGCCCTGATCGCTGACCTGAAGCGTATCAAGCCAGCTTCCTCGAAAGGTATCTACGTCAAGCGCGTTACCCTGAGCACCACTATGGGCCCAGGTCTGGTCATCGACCAAGGCTCGTTGGACGTATAAGACACAAGTTGGCGCGAGAGATTGCGCCAATTGAAAAAATTGGGGTCCCTGCCTGGCGGGGGCTATCCAAGACCGTAGGCGACGCAAGTCTTAAACCACAAGCCTACGCAGATGGTGCTCCCGGTTCCTTACCGAATCAGACACCAAAACGACATCCGGCTCCGGCCAGATGAAACGGTAACAAGCAGGAGTTAAACCCGTGGCAATTAATCTCGAAGACAAGAAGGCCATCGTCGCTGAAGTCAACGAGGCTGCCAAAGCTGCTCTGTCCGCTGTCGTGGCTGATGCCCGTGGTGTGACAGTAGGCGCTATGACCGGACTCCGTAAAGAGGCTCGTGAAGCTGGCGTATACGTACGTGTTGTACGTAACACCCTGCTCAAGCGCGCTGTTGCTGACACTGAATACAGTGTTCTCAACGACGTGTTCACTGGCCCGACTCTGATCGCGTTCTCCAAAGAACATCCAGGCGCTGCTGCCCGTTTGTTCAAAGAGTTTGCCAAGAGTCAGGATAAGTTCGAGATCAAGGCAGCTGCGTTCGAGGGCAAGTTCCTCGCAGCTAACCAAATCGACGTACTGGCAACACTGCCGACCCGCGACGAAGCCATTTCGCAGCTGATGAGCGTGATTCAAGGCGCTACCAGCAAGCTGGCTCGTACTCTGGCTGCAGTTCGCGAGCAAAAAGAAGCTGCCGCAGCCTAAGGCTGAGCAACTTCTCTCGCGTATTTTTGTTTATTTCGATGGCCTCGTAGGCCGTCCCCCAATTCAGGAAATACAGTAATGTCTATCTCCCAAGAAGATATCCTCAACGCCGTAGCTGAAATGTCGGTTCTGCAGGTTGTTGAGCTGATCAAAGCTTTCGAAGAAAAATTCGGCGTTTCCGCTGCCGCTGCTTCCGCTGGCCCAGCTGCTGCTGCTGCCGTTGTTGAAGAGCAAACCGAATTCAACGTCATGCTGACCGAAGCTGGCGAGAAGAAAGTAAACGTGATCAAGGCAGTACGTGAACTGACCGGTCTGGGCCTGAAAGAAGCCAAGGCTGTAGTTGACGGCGCTCCTGCCCTGGTTCTGGAAGCTGTTGCCAAAGACGCAGCTGACAAAGCCAAAGCAGCACTGGAAGAAGCAGGCGCTAAAGTCGAGCTGAAGTAAGCATCGACCTTGCGTCTCCAGCCCAAGCGTTAAGCTGAAGGCTGATGGCTGGTGGCTCTTGCCACCGGCCTTTTTCCGTTCTTGGCTGTCGACTCGGTCGCCGCCATTAACGCGCTGTAGCCACCCGATGCGGTGGTGCAAACCATGGGGTTTGCGAGATTTTCTGGCTGCTCCCGTCGGAGGGGCCAAACAAGCAGGTGACCAAGCTGGGGAACGCTGATGGCTTACTCATATACTGAGAAAAAACGTATCCGCAAGGACTTTAGCAAGTTGCCGGACGTCATGGATGTCCCGTACCTTCTGGCTATCCAGCTGGATTCGTATCGTGAATTCTTGCAGGCGGGAGCGACCAAAGATCAGTTCCGCGACGTGGGCCTGCATGCGGCCTTCAAATCCGTTTTCCCGATCATCAGCTACTCCGGCAATGCTGCGCTGGAGTACGTCGGTTATCGCCTGGGCGAACCGGCATTTGATGTCAAAGAATGCGTGTTGCGCGGTGTTACTTACGCCGTACCTTTGCGGGTAAAAGTGCGCCTGATCATTTTCGACAAAGAATCGTCGAACAAAGCGATCAAGGACATCAAAGAGCAAGAAGTCTACATGGGCGAAATCCCATTGATGACAGAGAACGGTACCTTCGTTATCAACGGTACCGAGCGTGTGATCGTTTCCCAGCTGCACCGTTCCCCGGGCGTGTTCTTCGACCACGACCGCGGCAAGACGCACAGCTCCGGCAAACTCCTGTACTCCGCGCGGATCATTCCGTACCGCGGCTCGTGGTTGGACTTCGAGTTCGACCCGAAAGACTGCGTGTTCGTACGTATTGACCGTCGTCGCAAGCTGCCGGCCTCGGTACTGCTGCGCGCGCTCGGCTATACCACCGAGCAGGTGCTGGACGCCTTCTACACCACCAACGTATTCAGCCTGAAGGATGAAACCCTCAAGCTGGAGCTGATCGCTTCGCGCCTGCGTGGTGAAATTGCCGTTCTGGACATCCAGGATGACAAGGGCAAGGTCATTGTTGAGGCTGGCCGTCGTATTACTGCGCGCCACATCAACCAGATCGAAAAAGCCGGTATCAAAGAGCTGGAAGTACCTCTGGACTACGTTCTGGGTCGTACTACCGCCAAGGTCATCGTTCACCCGGCAACAGGCGAAATCCTGGCCGAGTGCAACACCGAGCTGAACACCGAGATCCTGGCCAAGATCGCCAAGGCCCAGGTTGTTCGCATCGAGACCCTGTACACCAACGATATCGACTGCGGTCCGTTCATCTCCGACACGCTGAAGATCGACTCCACCAGCAACCAATTGGAAGCGCTGGTCGAGATCTATCGCATGATGCGTCCTGGTGAGCCTCCAACCAAAGACGCAGCCGAGACCCTGTTCAACAACCTGTTCTTCAGCCCTGAGCGCTATGACCTGTCTGCGGTCGGCCGGATGAAGTTCAACCGTCGTATCGGTCGTACCGAGATCGAAGGTTCGGGCGTGCTGTGCAAGGAAGACATCGTCGCGGTACTGAAGACCCTGGTCGACATCCGCAACGGTAAAGGCATCGTCGATGACATTGATCACCTGGGTAACCGTCGTGTTCGCTGCGTAGGCGAGATGGCCGAGAACCAGTTCCGCGTTGGCCTGGTACGTGTTGAGCGTGCGGTCAAAGAGCGCCTGTCGATGGCTGAAAGCGAAGGCCTGATGCCGCAAGACCTGATCAACGCCAAGCCAGTGGCTGCGGCGGTGAAAGAGTTCTTCGGTTCCAGCCAGCTTTCCCAGTTCATGGACCAGAACAACCCGCTCTCCGAGATCACCCACAAGCGCCGTGTATCCGCACTGGGCCCGGGCGGTCTGACCCGTGAGCGTGCAGGCTTTGAAGTTCGTGACGTACACCCGACGCACTATGGTCGTGTTTGCCCGATCGAAACGCCGGAAGGTCCGAACATCGGTCTGATCAACTCCCTGGCCGCTTATGCGCGCACCAACCAGTACGGCTTCCTCGAGAGCCCGTACCGCGTGGTGAAAGACGCACTGGTCACCGACGAGATCGTGTTCCTGTCCGCCATCGAAGAAGCTGATCACGTGATCGCTCAGGCCTCGGCCACGATGAACGACAAGAAAGTCCTGGTCGACGAGCTGGTAGCTGTTCGTCACTTGAACGAGTTCACCGTCAAGGCGCCGGAAGACGTCACCTTGATGGACGTTTCGCCGAAGCAGGTAGTTTCGGTTGCAGCGTCGCTGATCCCGTTCCTGGAGCACGATGACGCCAACCGTGCGTTGATGGGTTCCAACATGCAGCGTCAAGCTGTACCGACCCTGCGCGCTGACAAGCCGCTGGTAGGTACCGGCATGGAGCGTAACGTAGCCCGTGACTCCGGCGTTTGCGTCGTGGCTCGTCGTGGCGGCGTGATCGACTCCGTTGATGCCAGCCGTATCGTGGTTCGTGTTGCCGATGACGAAGTTGAAACTGGCGAAGCCGGTGTCGACATCTACAACCTGACCAAATACACCCGCTCGAACCAGAACACCTGCATCAACCAGCGTCCGCTGGTGAGCAAGGGTGATCGCGTTCAGCGTAGCGACATCATGGCCGACGGCCCGTCCACCGACATGGGTGAACTGGCTCTGGGTCAGAACATGCGCATCGCGTTCATGGCATGGAACGGCTTCAACTTCGAAGACTCCATCTGCCTGTCCGAGCGTGTTGTTCAAGAAGACCGCTTCACCACGATCCACATTCAGGAACTGACCTGTGTGGCGCGTGACACCAAGCTTGGCCCAGAGGAAATCACTGCAGACATCCCGAACGTGGGTGAAGCTGCACTGAACAAGCTGGATGAAGCCGGTATCGTTTACGTAGGTGCTGAAGTAGGCGCAGGCGACATCCTGGTCGGTAAGGTCACTCCGAAAGGCGAGACCCAACTGACTCCGGAAGAAAAACTGCTGCGTGCCATCTTCGGTGAAAAAGCCAGCGACGTTAAAGACACCTCCCTGCGTGTGCCGACTGGCACCAAGGGTACTGTCATCGACGTACAGGTCTTCACCCGTGACGGCGTTGAGCGTGATGCTCGTGCACTCTCCATCGAGAAGACCCAGCTCGACGAGATCCGCAAGGACCTGAACGAAGAGTTCCGTATCGTTGAAGGTGCGACCTTCGAACGTCTGCGTTCCGCTCTGGTAGGCCACAAGGCTGAAGGCGGCGCAGGTCTGAAGAAAGGTCAGGACATCACCGACGAAATCCTCGACGGTCTTGAGCACGGCCAGTGGTTCAAACTGCGCATGGCTGAAGATGCTCTGAACGAGCAGCTCGAGAAGGCCCAGGCCTACATCGTTGATCGCCGCCGTCTGCTGGACGACAAGTTCGAAGACAAGAAGCGCAAACTGCAGCAGGGCGATGACCTGGCTCCAGGCGTGCTGAAAATCGTCAAGGTTTACCTGGCAATCCGTCGCCGCATTCAGCCGGGCGACAAGATGGCCGGTCGTCACGGTAACAAGGGTGTGGTCTCCGTGATCATGCCGGTTGAAGACATGCCGCACGATGCCAATGGCACCCCGGTCGACGTCGTCCTCAACCCGTTGGGCGTACCTTCGCGTATGAACGTTGGCCAGATCCTTGAAACCCACCTGGGCCTCGCGGCCAAAGGTCTGGGCGAGAAGATCAACCGTATGATCGAAGAGCAGCGCAAGGTCGCAGACCTGCGCAAGTTCCTGCACGAGATCTACAACGAGATCGGCGGTCGCAACGAAGAGCTGGACACCTTCTCTGACCAGGAAATCCTGGATCTGGCGAAGAACCTGCGCGGCGGCGTTCCAATGGCTACCCCGGTGTTCGACGGTGCCAAGGAAAGCGAAATCAAGGCCATGCTGAAACTGGCAGACCTGCCAGAAAGCGGCCAGATGCAGCTGTTCGACGGCCGTACCGGCAACAAGTTCGAGCGCCCGGTTACTGTTGGCTACATGTACATGCTGAAGCTGAACCACTTGGTAGACGACAAGATGCACGCTCGTTCTACCGGTTCGTACAGCCTGGTTACCCAGCAGCCGCTGGGTGGTAAGGCTCAGTTCGGTGGTCAGCGTTTCGGGGAGATGGAGGTCTGGGCACTGGAAGCATACGGTGCTGCTTACACTCTGCAAGAAATGCTCACAGTGAAGTCGGACGATGTGAACGGTCGGACCAAGATGTACAAAAACATCGTGGACGGCGATCACCGTATGGAGCCGGGCATGCCCGAGTCCTTCAACGTGTTGATCAAAGAAATTCGTTCCCTCGGCATCGATATCGATCTGGAAACCGAATAACACGTGACGCGAATCGAGAGCGGGGCTGTTTAGCCCGCTCTCTGCTCCGCCAGGAGGAAAGGCCTTGAAAGACCTACTGAATTTGCTGAAAAACCAGGGTCAAGTCGAAGAGTTCGACGCCATCCGTATTGGGTTGGCATCGCCTGAGATGATCCGTTCGTGGTCGTTCGGTGAAGTTAAAAAGCCGGAAACCATCAACTACCGTACGTTCAAACCTGAGCGTGACGGCCTGTTCTGCGCCAAGATCTTTGGCCCGGTAAAGGATTACGAGTGCCTGTGCGGTAAGTACAAGCGCTTGAAACACCGTGGTGTGATCTGCGAGAAGTGCGGCGTTGAAGTTGCACTGGCCAAGGTTCGTCGTGAGCGCATGGCGCACATCGAACTGGCTTCGCCAGTAGCCCACATCTGGTTCCTGAAATCGCTGCCGTCCCGTATCGGCTTGCTGATGGACATGACCCTGCGTGATATCGAACGCGTTCTCTACTTCGAGAGCTATGTCGTTATCGATCCAGGCATGACCACCCTTGAAAAAGGTCAGCTGCTGAACGACGAGCAGTACTTCGAAGCGCTGGAAGAGTTCGGCGACGATTTCGATGCCCGCATGGGTGCCGAAGCTGTCCGCGAACTGCTGCACGCTATCGACCTGGAGCACGAGATTGGCCGTCTGCGCGAAGAAATTCCGCAAACCAACTCCGAAACCAAGATCAAGAAGCTGTCCAAGCGTCTGAAGTTGATGGAAGCCTTCCAGGGTTCCGGCAACTTGCCAGAGTGGATGGTGCTGACCGTTCTGCCGGTTCTGCCGCCAGACCTGCGACCGCTGGTACCGTTGGACGGTGGTCGTTTCGCGACCTCTGACCTCAACGACCTGTACCGTCGCGTGATCAACCGTAACAACCGCTTGAAGCGCCTGCTTGATCTGTCCGCTCCGGACATCATCGTGCGCAACGAAAAGCGTATGTTGCAGGAAGCGGTCGATGCCTTGCTCGACAACGGTCGTCGTGGCCGCGCTATCACCGGTTCGAACAAGCGTCCTCTGAAGTCCTTGGCTGACATGATCAAGGGTAAGCAAGGTCGTTTCCGTCAGAACTTGCTCGGTAAGCGTGTTGACTACTCCGGTCGTTCGGTAATTACCGTAGGCCCGACCCTACGTCTGCACCAGTGCGGTCTGCCTAAGAAGATGGCGCTGGAGCTGTTCAAGCCGTTCATCTTTGGCAAGCTGGAAATGCGCGGTCTGGCGACCACCATCAAAGCGGCCAAGAAAATGGTCGAGCGCGAACTGCCAGAGGTTTGGGATGTTCTCGCTGAAGTGATTCGCGAACACCCGGTTCTCCTCAACCGTGCACCGACGCTTCACCGTCTGGGTATCCAGGCGTTTGAACCGGTACTGATCGAAGGTAAGGCTATCCAGCTGCACCCTCTGGTCTGTGCTGCGTACAACGCCGACTTCGACGGCGACCAAATGGCCGTGCACGTACCGCTGACACTGGAAGCCCAGTTGGAAGCGCGTGCGTTGATGATGTCGACCAACAACATTCTGTCGCCAGCCAACGGTGAGCCAATCATCGTTCCGTCGCAGGACGTTGTATTGGGTCTGTACTACATGACCCGTGAAGCGATCAACGCCAAGGGCGAAGGTCGTGTGTTTGCTGACCTGCAAGAAGTTGACCGTGTGTTCCGTGCCGGCGAAGCCGCACTGCACGCCAAGGTCAAAGTGCGGATCAACGAAACCGTCAATGACCGTGATGGTGGCAGCGTGACCAACACCCGTATCGTCGACACCACTGTCGGCCGTGCGCTGTTGTATCAAGTTGTGCCAAAAGGTCTGTCGTACGACGTCGTCAACCTGCCGATGAAGAAAAAGGCGATCTCCAAGCTGATCAACCAGTGCTACCGCGTGGTTGGTCTGAAAGAGACCGTGATCTTCGCTGACCAGTTGATGTACACCGGTTTTGCTTACTCGACCATTTCCGGCGTTTCCATCGGTGTTAACGACTTCGTTATCCCGGATGAAAAAGCCCGCATCATCGGTGCTGCCACCGACGAAGTGAAAGAGATCGAAAGCCAGTACGCCTCCGGCCTGGTAACCCAGGGCGAGAAGTACAACAAGGTAATCGACCTTTGGTCGAAGGCGAACG
Organism: Pseudomonas sp. GW821-FHT05H12; assembly: GCF_059419385.1. Taxonomy (NCBI): domain Bacteria; kingdom Pseudomonadati; phylum Pseudomonadota; class Gammaproteobacteria; order Pseudomonadales; family Pseudomonadaceae; genus Pseudomonas; species Pseudomonas sp. GW821-FHT05H12. The sequence goes on from NZ_JBWKRS010000025.1 coordinate 12,824, forward strand.
ACGAAGTTTCCAAGGCGATGATGGCCAACCTCTCGAAAGAGAAAGTCATCGACCGTCACGGCGACGAAGTTGACCAAGAGTCCTTCAACTCGATGTACATGATGGCCGACTCGGGCGCACGGGGTTCTGCTGCGCAGATCCGTCAGCTCGCCGGTATGCGTGGTCTGATGGCCAAGCCGGACGGTTCCATCATCGAAACGCCGATTACTGCGAACTTCCGTGAAGGTTTGAGCGTACTCCAGTACTTCATCTCCACTCACGGTGCTCGTAAGGGTCTTGCGGATACCGCGTTGAAAACCGCTAACTCCGGTTACCTGACTCGTCGTCTGGTAGACGTTGCACAAGATCTGGTTGTAACCGAGATCGATTGCGGCACCGAGCATGGCCTGCTGATGACGCCGCACATTGAAGGCGGTGACGTTGTAGAGCCGCTGGGTGAGCGCGTATTGGGTCGTGTTATTGCCCGTGACGTATTCAAGCCGGGTACCGAGGAAGTTATCGTTCCTGCTGGCACCCTGGTAGACGAAAAGTGGGTCGAGTTCATCGAACTCAACAGCATCGACGAAGTGATCGTTCGCTCGCCGATCAGCTGCGAAACCCGCTACGGCATTTGCGCCAAGTGCTACGGCCGTGACTTGGCTCGTGGTCACCAGGTGAACATCGGTGAAGCGGTCGGCGTTATTGCTGCCCAGTCCATCGGTGAGCCGGGTACCCAGCTGACCATGCGTACGTTCCACATCGGTGGTGCGGCAAGCCGGACTTCTGCAGCCGACAGCGTTCAGGTGAAGAATGGCGGTACCGTCCGTCTGCACAACCTGAAGCACGTTGAGCGAGTGGATGGCCACCTGGTTGCTGTGTCCCGTTCCGGTGAGCTGGCAATCGCTGATGACTACGGTCGTGAGCGTGAGCGTTATAAGCTGCCGTACGGTGCTGTGATTTCGGTTAAAGAAGGTGACAAGGTCGACGCTGGCGCAATCGTGGCCAAGTGGGATCCGCACACTCACCCGATCGTTACCGAAATGAAAGGTACCGTGACCTACGTGGGCATGGAAGAAGGCATCACGATCAAGCGTCAGACTGACGAATTGACCGGTATGACCAACATTGAAGTACTCGACGCTAAAGATCGTCCAGCTGCCGGTAAAGACATCCGTCCAGCCGTGAAGATGGTTGATGACAACGGCAAGGATCTGTTGCTGCCAGGCACTGACGTTATCGCTCAGTACTTCCTGCCAGCCAACGCCCTGGTCGGTGTAGCGGATGGTGCGAAGATCGCGATCGGTGATGTTATCGCGCGTATCCCGCAAGAAACTTCGAAGACCCGTGACATCACCGGTGGTCTGCCGCGTGTTGCCGACTTGTTCGAAGCGCGCCGTCCGAAAGAAGCGTCGATTCTGGCTGAAGTCAGCGGCACCATCGCGTTCGGTAAAGAGACCAAGGGCAAGCGCCGTCTGGTCATTACCCCGAACGACGGTAGTGATCCGTATGAAGAGCTGATTCCGAAGTGGCGTCACCTGAACGTGTTCGAAGGCGAACAGGTAAACCGCGGCGAAGTTATCTCCGACGGTCCGAGCGATCCACACGACATCCTGCGTCTGCTGGGTGTGAGTGCGCTGGCCAAGTACATCGTTAACGAGATCCAGGACGTTTACCGCCTGCAAGGCGTGAAGATCAACGACAAGCACATCGAGACCATTCTGCGTCAGATGCTGCGTAAAGTTGAAATCGCTGAATCCGGCGATTCCAGTTTCATCAAGGGCGACCAGATGGAACTGACTCACGTACTGGTGGAAAACGAGCGCCTGACGAACGAAGACAAATTCGTGTCCAAGTTCACTCGCGTGCTGCTGGGTATCACCAAGGCGTCGTTGTCGACTGAGTCGTTCATCTCGGCGGCCTCCTTCCAGGAGACCACTCGCGTACTGACCGAAGCAGCGGTAACCGGCAAGCGCGATTACCTGCGCGGCCTGAAAGAAAACGTGGTTGTGGGTCGTCTGATCCCGGCCGGTACCGGTTTGGCTTACCACAGCGAGCGTAAGCGCCGCCGTGATGCTGACAAGCCGTTGCGCGTAAGCGCCAGTGAAGTGGAAGCTGCACTGACCGAAGCGCTGAACTCTAGCGGTAACTGAGTTCTGCGATAAATAAGTCCGGGCCCTGGCAGCCCCATTCGTCGGATCGAGGTAATTTTGCCCCAGTTCGATGAGAGGGGAGGTCGGGGCCTTGCCTTGACTGGGGGCAAGATCCTCTTTAGACTCTTGTACCCCTAAATTTGGCGGGAATTCGTTCCTGCCATTTTGCTTTTCTTGCAAGACAATAGCGTCGCAAGACAACAGTGGAGCTAGTAGATGGCAACTATCAACCAGCTGGTACGTCAGCCGCGTAAGCGTATCGTCGAGAAATCCGACGTACCTGCGCTGCAGAACTGCCCGCAACGTCGTGGCGTATGCACTCGCGTGTATACCACTACGCCGAAAAAACCTAACTCGGCACTGCGTAAAGTATGCCGTGTGCGCCTGACCAACGGTTTCGAGGTTTCCTCGTACATCGGTGGTGAAGGTCACAACCTGCAAGAGCACAGCGTGGTACTGATCCGCGGCGGTCGTGTAAAAGACTTGCCAGGTGTTCGTTACCACACCGTACGCGGCTCCTTGGATACTTCCGGCGTTAAAGGTCGTAACCAGGGTCGTTCGAAGTACGGTACCAAGAAGCCTAAGTAGTAGCGGCTTTTTGTAACACTGAATCATCTAATTTTCTGAGTCGATAAGAGTAAGGTCGGAGGCGTCCCGTAAGGGCACCGATTCCGAGCGAACCTGAAGACCGTTTGAGGGCTTATCCATGCCAAGAAGACGCGTAGCAGCCAAGCGCGAAGTGCTTGACGATCCAAAATACGGAAGCCAAATCCTGGCCAAGTTCATGAACCACGTGATGGAAAGCGGCAAGAAAGCCGTTGCCGAGCGTATCGTTTATGGCGCGCTGGAAAAGGTTAAAGAACGCAAGAACAGCGACCCCCTGGAAATCTTCGAGAAAGCTCTCGACGCCATCGCTCCGCTGGTCGAAGTGAAGTCGCGCCGTGTAGGCGGTGCTACTTACCAGGTTCCGGTTGAAGTTCGCCCGTCCCGTCGTAACGCTCTGGCAATGCGCTGGTTGGTAGACTTCGCCCGTAAGCGCGGCGAGAAGTCTATGGCTCTGCGTTTGGCTGGCGAACTGTTGGACGCTGCTGAAGGTAAAGGTGCTGCTGTTAAGAAGCGTGAAGACGTGCACCGTATGGCTGAAGCTAACAAAGCTTTCTCGCACTACCGCTTCTAATTTTAGCTTCACTAATTTTGCGAGGGCTTTATGGCTCGTACTACTCCGATTAGCCGCTACCGTAACATCGGTATCGTTGCTCACGTGGATGCTGGTAAAACCACCACCACCGAGCGCGTACTGTTTTACACCGGCAAAAGTCACAAAATGGGCGAGGTGCATGACGGCGCCGCGACCACAGACTGGATGGTTCAGGAGCAGGAGCGTGGTATTACCATTACTTCTGCTGCTATTACCGCCTTCTGGAAAGGTTCCGAGAAGCAGTACAAAGACGAGCATCGCTTCAACGTAATCGATACCCCGGGCCACGTAGACTTCACCATTGAAGTAGAGCGTTCCCTGCGCGTACTCGACGGCGCTGTCGTTGTGTTCTGCGGTACCTCGGGTGTTGAGCCTCAGTCGGAAACCGTATGGCGTCAAGCCAACAAGTACGGCGTTCCACGTCTTGTTTACGTAAACAAGATGGACCGTGCTGGTGCCAACTTCCTGCGCGTGATCGGTCAGATCAAGCAGCGTCTGGGTCACACTCCGGTGCCAATCCAATTGGCAATCGGTTCCGAAGATAACTTCCAGGGTCAGATCGATCTGATCAACATGGAAGCGGTCTACTGGAATGACGCTGACAAAGGTATGGTTCCTGTTCGCAAGCCAATCCCTGCCGAGCTTCAAGAGCTGGCTGACGAGTGGCGCAACAACATGGTTGAGGCTGCTGCCGAAGCCAGCGAAGAGCTGATGAACAAGTACCTCGAAGGTGAAGAGCTCACCAACGTGGAAATCAAGGCCGCTCTGCGTCAGCGCACTATCGCTGGCGAAATCGTCCTGGCTGTTTGTGGTTCCTCGTTCAAGAACAAGGGTGTTCCCCTGGTTCTCGACGCCGTTATCGACTTCCTGCCTGCTCCAACCGACATTCCTGCTATCAAGGGTTCCAACCCTGATAACGAGGAAGAAGAGATGGAGCGTCACGCAAGTGATGACGAGCCGTTCTCGGCATTGGCGTTCAAAATTGCTACCGACCCATTCGTGGGTACTTTGACCTTCGTCCGCGTTTACTCGGGCGTGTTGGCATCCGGCGACGGCGTGATCAACTCGGTTAAAGGCAAGAAAGAGCGTGTGGGTCGTATGGTGCAAATGCACGCAAACGCCCGTGAAGAGATCAAGGAAGTACGCGCTGGTGACATCGCGGCCCTGATCGGCATGAAGGACGTCACCACTGGTGAAACCTTGTGCGACGCTGCCAAGCCAATCATCCTGGTTCGCATGGACTTCCCGGAGCCGGTTATTTCGGTAGCCGTAGAGCCTAAGACCAAGGATGACCAGGAAAAAATGGGTATCGCTCTGGGCAAGCTTGCTCAGGAAGATCCATCTTTCCGCGTTAAAACTGATGAAGAGACTGGTCAGACGATCATCTCCGGCATGGGCGAGTTGCACCTGGACATCCTGGTTGACCGGATGCGCCGTGAGTTCAACGTCGAAGCCAACATCGGTAAGCCTCAGGTTTCCTATCGTGAGCGCATCACGAAGAACTGTGAAATCGAAGGCAAGTTCGTTCGTCAGTCCGGCGGTCGTGGTCAGTTCGGTCACTGCTGGATCCGTTTTGCTCCTGCTGACGAAGGTCAGGAAGGTCTGCAATTCGTGAACGAAGTAGTTGGTGGTGTGGTTCCTAAGGAATACATCCCGGCTATCCAGAAGGGTATCGAAGAGCAGATGAAGAACGGTGTTGTTGCCGGCTATCCGCTGATCGGCCTGAAAGCAACCGTTTTTGACGGTTCTTACCACGACGTCGACTCCAACGAGATGGCGTTTAAGGTGGCTGCCTCCATGGCTACCAAGCAACTGGCCCAGAAGGGCGGTGGTGAGTTGCTTGAGCCGATCATGGCGGTAGAAGTTGTTACACCTGAAGACTATATGGGTGATGTCATGGGCGACCTTAACCGTCGTCGCGGCATGATCTTGGGTATGGAAGACACGGTTTCCGGCAAAGTGATTCGCGCCGAGGTTCCGTTGGGTGAGATGTTCGGTTATGCGACCGACGTTCGCTCCATGTCCCAGGGTCGCGCAAGCTACTCTATGGAATTCAAAAAATACAACACAGCTCCGGCGCACATCGCTGAAACTGTATCCAAAAAACAAGGCTGATTCAGTCCTTTAGGCAAGGAGTTAATTGTCGTGGCTAAAGAAAAATTTGATCGTTCCCTACCGCACGTAAACGTTGGCACCATCGGCCACGTTGACCACGGTAAAACCACTCTGACCGCTGCTCTGACTCGCGTCTGCTCCGAAGTTTTCGGTTCGGCTCGTGTTGACTTCGACAAGATCGACAGCGCACCAGAAGAAAAAGCTCGTGGTATCACCATCAACACCGCTCACGTTGAGTACAACTCGACTATTCGTCACTACGCTCACGTTGACTGCCCAGGTCACGCTGACTACGTGAAGAACATGATCACTGGTGCTGCCCAGATGGACGGCGCGATCCTGGTTTGCTCGGCCGCTGATGGTCCGATGCCACAAACCCGTGAGCACATCCTGCTGTCCCGTCAGGTAGGCGTTCCGTACATCGTGGTTTTCCTGAACAAGGCTGACCTGGTAGACGACGCTGAGCTGCTGGAGCTGGTTGAGATGGAAGTGCGCGATCTGCTGAGCACTTACGACTTCCCAGGTGACGACACTCCGATCATCATCGGTTCTGCTCGTATGGCTCTGGAAGGTAACGACGAAAACGAAATGGGCACCACTGCCGTTCGTAAACTGGTTGAAACCCTGGACAGCTACATCCCAGAACCAGTTCGTCTGACCGACAAGCCGTTCCTGATGCCAATCGAAGACGTATTCTCGATCTCCGGTCGCGGTACTGTTGTGACTGGTCGTATCGAGCGCGGTATCGTTCGCGTTCAGGATCCACTGGAAATCGTTGGTCTGCGTGACACTACCGTCACCACCTGCACCGGTGTTGAAATGTTCCGTAAGCTGCTCGACGAAGGTCGTGCTGGCGAGAACTGCGGCGTTCTGCTGCGTGGTACCAAGCGTGACGACGTTGAGCGTGGCCAGGTTCTGGTTAAGCCAGGTTCGGTTAAGCCGCACACCAAGTTCACCGCAGAAGTTTACGTTCTAAGCAAGGAAGAAGGCGGTCGTCACACTCCGTTCTTCAAAGGCTACCGTCCACAGTTCTACTTCCGTACTACTGACGTGACCGGTAACTGCGAGCTGCCAGAAGGCGTTGAAATGGTAATGCCAGGCGATAACATTCAAATGACTGTTACCCTGATCAAAACCATCGCAATGGAAGACGGTCTGCGCTTCGCTATCCGTGAAGGCGGCCGTACCGTTGGTGCTGGCGTTGTAGCTAAAATCATCGAGTAATTATCTCTTCTGAGATAGCTCCGATGTTTTGAGAAAGCCCCCGCTCAGCGGGGGCTTTTTTATTGGGTTGACACCTATCTGGGGCGTCTATAGAATTGCGCCTCCTTTTAACGGGCGCATTGCGCCCGGTGGGAATAGCAGCCGGAGTCTGAAATCCAATGCAAAATCAGCAAATCCGTATCAGGTTGAAGGCTTTTGACCATCGCCTGATCGACCAATCCACCCAGGAAATCGTGGAAACCGCGAAACGTACTGGTGCTCAAGTGCGTGGTCCAATTCCACTGCCTACCCGTAAAGAGCGGTTCACCGTTCTGGTCTCCCCGCACGTCAACAAAGACGCGCGTGACCAGTACGAGATCCGTACTCATAAGCGCGTACTGGACATCGTCCAGCCAACGGATAAAACCGTTGATGCACTTATGAAGCTCGATCTGGCGGCCGGTGTGGAAGTACAGATCAGCCTCGGCTAAGACTCGGGTCTTAGTCGTGTAACGCTCTGAAATGGGCGGCCATAGCGGGTGAAAGCCCCGTACACTCATGAGGTTTACAACATGACTATTGGTGTAGTCGGTCGTAAATGCGGTATGACCCGTATTTTCACCGAAGAAGGTGTCTCCATTCCGGTCACGGTCATTGAGATCGAGCCGAATCGCGTCACCCAGTTCAAAACTGAAGAAACCGATGGCTATCGTGCAGTGCAAGTCACTGTCGGCGAGCGTCGTGCTTCGCGCGTGACTGCTGCTCAAGCAGGTCACTTCGCTAAAGCAAACGTTGCAGCTGGTCGCACTGTCATGGAGTTCCGTCTCGAAGACGGCGACTACCAGGCTGGCGATCTGATCAACGCTGAAATCTTCGCTGCTGGTCAACTGGTTGATGTAACCGGTCAGTCCAAAGGTAAAGGCTTCCAGGGTACGATCAAGCGTTGGAATTTCCGTGGCCAAGACAACACTCACGGTAACTCCGTTTCCCACCGCGTCCCGGGCTCTATTGGCCAGTGCCAGACTCCTGGTCGTGTATTCAAGGGCAAGAAAATGTCCGGTCATATGGGCGCTGAGCGCGTGACCGTGCAGTCCCTCGAAGTAGTGCGCGTCGACGCTGAACGCAATCTGTTGTTGGTCAAGGGTGCTGTTCCTGGCGCTACTGGCGGCAACCTGGTTGTACGTCCAGCGGCCAAGGCTCGCGGTTAAGGGGAAGCTGACATGCAATTAAACGTAAATGACGCTCAAGCGATCGAAGTTTCCGAACTGACGTTTGGCGGCGAGTTCAACGAGACGCTGGTTCACCAAGCAGTCGTGGCCTACATGGCCGGCGGCCGTCAAGGTAGCAAGCAGCAAAAGACCCGTTCCGACGTTCGTGGTGGCGGTAAGCGCCCTTGGCGTCAGAAAGGTACTGGCCGTGCTCGTGCTGGTACTATCCGTAGCCCAATCTGGCGCGGCGGCGGTACCACTTTCGCAGCTCGTCCTCAGGATCACTCGCAGAAGCTCAACAAGAAGATGTACCGCGCAGCTCTGCGCTCCATCCTTGCTGAACTCGTGCGTACCGACCGTCTGGTCGTGGTTCAGGACTTCGCTGTTGAAAGCCCGAAAACCAAAGACCTGCTGGGCAAACTGAACAACATGAGCCTGACCGACGTTTTGATCGTGTCGGAAGCTGTTGATCAGAACCTGTACCTGGCTGCTCGCAACCTGCCACACGTTGATGTACGTGACGTGCAAGGTTCCGATCCAGTTAGTCTGATCGCATACGACAAGGTGTTGATCACCGTGTCGGCCGTGAAGAAATTCGAGGAGCTGCTGGGATGAACCAGGAACGCGTATTTAAAGTTCTGCTTGGCCCGCACGTTTCCGAAAAGGCTACGGTTCTGGCTGACAAGAAAGGCCAGTTCGTTTTCAAGGTTGCAACTGACGCAACCAAGCTGGAAATCAAGAAGGCCGTCGAAAGCCTGTTCAGCGTGAAAGTTGAGCGTGTTACTACCCTGAATGTTCTGGGTAAGAGCAAGCGCACTGCTCGCGGTCTGGGCAAGCGTAATGACTGGAAGAAGGCAGTTATCTCCCTTCAGCCAGGCCAAGATCTCGATTTCAGCAGCAGTGCTGAGTAAGGAAGGGGTGCATCATGGCAATCGTTAAATGCAAACCGACTTCCCCTGGCCGCCGTTTTGTGGTCAAGGTGGTCAACCAGGAGCTGCATAAAGGCGCTCCTCACGCACCGCTGCTCGAGAAGAAATCGAAGTCTGGTGGTCGTAACAACAATGGTCGTATTACCACTCGTCACATCGGTGGTGGCCATAAGCAGCATTATCGTCTGGTCGACTTCCGTCGCAACGACAAAGATGGCATCGCTGCCACTGTCGAGCGTATCGAATACGATCCAAACCGTACTGCTCACATCGCTCTGCTGCTGTACGCAGATGGCGAGCGTCGCTACATCATCGCCCCTAAAGGCGTGAGCGCTGGCGACCAGCTGATCGCAGGTGCTTTGGCACCGATCAAGCCGGGCAACGCTCTGCAACTGCGTAACATTCCAGTTGGTAGCACCGTACACGGCATCGAATTGAAGCCAGGTAAAGGCGCACAGATCGCTCGTTCCGCTGGTGCTTCGGCTCAGCTGATCGCTCGTGAAGGTGTCTACGTGACCCTGCGTCTGCGTTCTGGTGAGATGCGTAAAGTGCTGGCTGAGTGCCGCGCGACCCTGGGCGAAGTCTCGAACTCCGAGCACAGCCTGCGTTCGCTGGGTAAAGCTGGTGCCAAACGCTGGCGTGGCGTTCGCCCAACCGTTCGTGGTGTTGCCATGAACCCGGTTGACCACCCACACGGTGGTGGTGAAGGTCGTACCTCTGGTGGTCGTCATCCGGTATCGCCATGGGGCTTCCCGACTAAGGGCGCGAAGACTCGTGGTAATAAGCGTACCGACAAAATGATCGTCCGTCGTCGCAAGTAAATAGAGGGATACGACAGTGCCACGTTCTCTGAAAAAAGGTCCTTTTATTGATCTTCACCTACTGAAGAAGATCGAAGTGGCGGCGGAAAAGAACGATCGCAAACCAGTTAAGACCTGGTCGCGTCGTTCGATGATCCTGCCACAAATGGTCGGTCTGACCATCGCAGTACACAACGGTCGTCAACACGTCCCAGTTCTCGTTAACGAAGACATGGTCGGCCACAAACTGGGCGAGTTTGCCGGTACCCGCACTTATCGTGGGCACGTGGCAGACAAGAAAGCCAAGCGTTAAGGGGTAAGGAAATGGAAGTAGCCGCTAAGTTGTCGGGCGCTCGAATCTCCGCCCAGAAAGCCCGCTTGGTCGCCGACCAGATCCGCGGGAAGAAGGTGGGCGAAGCGCTCAACCTGTTGGCTTTCAGCAGTAAGAAAGCCGCCGAGATCATGAAGAAAGTGCTGGAGTCGGCCGTAGCCAACGCCGAGCATAACGAAGGCGCAGACGTTGATGACCTGAAGGTCAGCACCGTTTTCGTCAACGAAGGGCGTTCGCTGAAGCGCATCATGCCACGTGCCAAAGGCCGTGCTGATCGCATCGTCAAGCGGTCTTGCCATATCACTGTCAAGGTTGCTGACAAGTAACGGAGTCGAAGAGATGGGTCAGAAAGTACATCCCATTGGCATTCGCCTGGGAATCGTCAAGGAGCACACCTCCGTCTGGTACGCAGACGGTCGGACTTATGCGGACTACTTGTTCGCTGATCTGAAGGTGCGTGAGTATCTCCAAGACAAACTAAAAAGCGCGTCCGTAAGCCGTATCGATATCCATCGTCCGGCCCAAACTGCACGTATCACCATCCACACCGCTCGTCCAGGTATCGTTATCGGGAAGAAAGGTGAAGATGTTGAGAAACTGCGTCAGGACCTGACCAAGCAAATGGGTGTGCCTGTGCACATCAATATCGAAGAGATCCGCAAGCCGGAGCTCGACGGTATGCTGGTTGCGCAGAGCGTAGCTCAGCAGCTGGAGCGTCGCGTAATGTTCCGTCGCGCTATGAAGCGTGCCGTACAGAACGCCATGCGCATTGGTGCCAAAGGCATCAAAATCCAAGTGAGCGGTCGTCTCGGCGGTGCTGAAATCGCACGTACTGAATGGTATCGCGAAGGTCGTGTGCCACTGCACACCCTGCGTGCCGACATCGACTATGCCAACTACGAAGCTCACACCACTTACGGTGTGATCGGTGTAAAGGTTTGGATCTTCAAAGGCGAAGTAATTGGTGGTCGCCAAGAAGAACTGAAACCACAAGCACCAGCGCCTCGTAAAAAAGCTGCTAAGTAAGGGGTACGCCAAATGTTGCAACCTAAGCGTACGAAGTTCCGCAAGCAGATGACAGGCCACAACCGTGGTCTGGCTCAGCGCGGTAGCAAAGTCAGCTTCGGCGAGTTCGCGCTGAAGTCTGTAGCTCGTGGTCGTCTCACCGCTCGTCAGATCGAGTCAGCGCGTCGTGCTCTGACCCGTCACGTAAAACGTGGTGGCAAGATCTGGATCCGTGTATTCCCGGACAAGCCGATCTCCAAAAAGCCTCTCGAGGTTCGGATGGGTAAAGGTAAGGGTAACGTGGAATACTGGGTAGCCCAGATTCAGCCAGGCAAGGTCCTGTATGAAATCGAGGGTGTTTCTGAAGAGCTGGCGCGTGAGGCTTTCGCCCTGGCTGCTGCAAAGCTGCCGCTCGCCACCTCCTTTGTTAAACGGACGGTGATGTGATGAAAGCGAATGAACTTCGTGAAAAATCCGCACAGCAGCTGAACGAGCAACTGCTCGGCCTGCTGCGCGACCAGTTCAATCTGCGTATGCAGAAAGCAACTGGCCAGTTGGGGCAGTCTCATCTGCTCTCGCAAGTTAAGCGTGACATCGCTCGCGTGAAGACTGTGCTCAACCAGCAGGCAGGTAAGTGATCATGGCTGAAGCCGAAAAGACTGTCCGTACGCTGACTGGCCGTGTTGTCAGCGACAAGATGGACAAAACCATCACCGTTCTGATCGAGCGTCGCGTTAAGCACCCGATCTACGGTAAATATGTTAAGCGTTCGACTAAGCTGCACGCGCACGACGAAACCAATCAGTGCCACATCGGCGACAAAGTCACTATTCGTGAAACTCGTCCGCTGGCCAAGACCAAGTCTTGGGCACTGGTTGATGTTCTCGAACGCGCTGTGGAAGTCTAAGGACTAGGGGTCGGAGAAATTATATGATTCAGACTCAATCCATGCTCGATGTGGCCGATAACAGCGGCGCTCGCCGTGTTATGTGCATCAAGGTGCTGGGTGGCTCCCATCGTCGTTACGCTGGTATCGGTGACATCATCAAAGTTACCGTGAAGGAAGCAATTCCTCGCGGTAAAGTGAAAAAAGGCCAAGTGATGACTGCTGTTGTAGTCCGCACTCGTCACGGCGTACGCCGTGCTGATGGCTCCATTATCCGCTTTGATGGCAACGCTGCTGTTCTTCTGAACAACAAGCAAGAGCCGATCGGCACCCGTATCTTTGGGCCAGTGACCCGTGAACTTCGTACTGAGAAGTTCATGAAGATCGTCTCGCTCGCCCCAGAAGTGCTGTAAGGAGATCCGACATGCAAAAGATTCGTCGTGACGACGAGATCATCGTGATCGCCGGCAAAGACAAAGGTAAGCGCGGTAAGGTGCTGAAGGTTCTCGCTGACGACCGCCTGGTCGTTGGTGGTCTGAACCTGGTCAAGCGTCATACCAAGCCTAACCCGATGTCGGGCGTACAGGGCGGTATCGTCGAGAAAGAAGCGCCACTGCACGCTTCTAACGTCGCCATCTTCAACGGCGAAACCAACAAGGCTGACCGCGTTGGTTTCAAAGTAGAAGACGGTAAGAAAATTCGTGTCTTCAAGTCGACCCAAAAAGCGGTTGATGCTTGAACACTGCTAGGTAGATAAGACCATGGCACGACTACAAGAGATTTACCGGAAGGAAATCGCCCCCAAGCTTAAGGAAGAACTTAAGCTCGGGAACGTGATGGAAGTTCCGCGCGTCACCAAAATCACCCTGAACATGGGTCTGGGCGAAGCGATCGGCGACAAAAAAGTCATCGAGCACGCTGTTGCTGACCTGGAAAAGATCACCGGCCAGAAAGTCGTTGTGACCTACGCTCGGAAATCCATCGCTGGCTTTAAAGTCCGTGAAGGTTGGCCGATCGGCGTCAAAGTGACCCTGCGCCGTGAGCGTATGTACGAGTTCCTGGATCGTCTGCTTTCGATCTCCCTGCCTCGGGTTCGCGACTTCCGCGGCCTGAATGCCAAGTCCTTCGATGGTCGTGGTAACTACAGCATGGGCGTGAAAGAGCAGATCATCTTCCCGGAAATCGACTACGACAAGATCGATGCTCTCCGCGGTCTGGACATCACCCTGACCACCACTGCCAAGAACGATGATGAAGGTCGCGCCCTGTTGCGTGCTTTCAAATTCCCGTTCCGCAACTGATTGGAGTAGGACCATGGCCAAGATGAGCATGAAAAACCGCGAGCTGAAGCGTCAGCTCACGGTTGCCAAGTACGCCAAGAAGCGTGCAGCACTGAAAGCAATCATCGTTGATCTGAACGCAAGTCCAGAAGCGCGTTGGGAAGCTACAGTTGCTCTGCAGAAGCAGCCACGTGACGCAAGCGCTTCGCGCATGCGTAACCGCTGCCGCCTGACCGGTCGTCCACACGGCGTTTACCGCAAGTTCGGCCTCGGCCGTAACAAACTGCGTGAAGCGGCAATGCGTGGTGACGTACCAGGTCTGGTTAAAGCCAGCTGGTAAGTACTTTCGAAGTCCAGGTGGTTGGCGTCGCAAGATAGCGACCACCGGTGACCTTGAATCTGGAACAAGCCCCTTTTGGGGCTTGTTTCATTTCCGGAGTGTGTCTAGAATACCCGGCTCGCCTGAGCCCGTGTTTTCTATGCCCGGAGATTCTCGGCGACATATGTAGCCGCAAGGCTAATTTTTTTGTATTAGGAGCGTCTAGCCCATGAGTATGCAGGACCCGTTAGCGGACATGCTAACTCGTATCCGTAATGCCCAGATGGCTGAAAAGTCCGTCGTAAGCATGCCATCTTCCAAGTTGAAGGTAGCTGTTGCCAAAGTCCTGAAAGACGAAGGCTACATTGCGGGTTATCAGATCAGCAGCGATGTAAAAGCACTGCTGTCCATCGAGCTGAAGTACTTCGAAGGCCGTTCGGTCATCGAGGAAGTGAAGCGCGTTAGCCGTCCAGGCCTGCGTCAGTACAAGTCCGCTGAAGATCTGCCGAAAGTTCGTGGCGGTCTGGGCGTGTCTATCGTCTCCACCAACAAAGGTGTGATGACGGATCGTGCTGCGCGCGCTGCCGGTGTCGGCGGCGAAGTTCTTTGCACTGTGTTCTAAGGGGGGATAAGCATGTCTCGCGTCGCTAAGAACCCCGTTAAGCTGCCAGCCGGTGTCGAAGTCAAATTCGCAGGCCAACAGCTTTCGGTGAAGGGTGCCAAGGGTACTCTTGAACTGAACATCCATTCGTCCGTTGAGATCGTTGAAGAAGCTGGTGAGCTGCGTTTTGCTGCTCGCAATGGCGATCAACAAACTCGCGCAATGGCCGGTACCACGCGTGCGTTGGTAAACAACATGGTCCAAGGCGTAAGCCAAGGCTTCGAGCGTAAGCTCCAGCTGGTCGGTGTTGGTTACAAAGCGCAAGCAAAAGGCACGGTTTTGAACCTGGCCCTTGGCTTCTCGCACCCAGTGGATTACGAACTGCCGGAAGGCATCACCGCTGAGACTCCTAGCCAGACCGATATCCTGATCAAGGGCATCGACAAGCAACTGGTAGGTCAAGTGGCTGCTGAGATCCGCGACTTCCGTCCACCAGAGCCGTACAAAGGCAAAGGTGTGCGCTACGCGGACGAAGTCGTCCGTCGTAAAGAAGCCAAGAAGAAGTAGGGCATAGCAAATGACCGACAAAAAAGTTACTCGACTGCGTCGCGCTCGCAAAGCACGCCTGAAAATGCACGAACTCGAAGTCGTGCGTCTCTGCGTGTTCCGCTCGTCGCAGCACATCTACGCCCAGGTCATCTCGGCCGACGGCAACAAGGTCCTGGCAAGCGCCTCGACTTTGGATAAAGAACTGCGTGATGGTGCCACTGGCAACATCGACGCGGCCACAAAGGTTGGCCAGCTGGTCGCTACGCGTGCTAAGGCCGCTGGCGTCTCGCAAGTGGCTTTCGACCGCTCTGGCTTCAAGTACCACGGCCGCGTGAAAGCGCTGGCTGATGCTGCTCGTGAAGCTGGGCTGGAGTTCTAAGTTATGTCAAATAACGACCAAAAGCGCGACGAAGGCTACATTGAGAAGCTGGTTCAAGTTAACCGCGTAGCCAAAACCGTTAAAGGCGGCCGTATTTTCACTTTCACCGCGTTGACCGTGGTAGGTGATGGTAAAGGGCGTGTTGGCTTCGGCCGTGGCAAGTCGCGTGAAGTGCCTGCTGCGATCCAGAAGGCAATGGAAGCTGCTCGTCGCAACATGATCCAAGTTGATCTGAACGGCACCACTCTGCAGTACGCAATGAAGTCCGCCCATGGCGCTTCGAAGGTGTACATGCAGCCTGCTTCTGAAGGTACCGGTATCATCGCTGGCGGCGCTATGCGTGCTGTCCTCGAAGTTGCTGGCGTTCAGAACGTTCTGGCCAAGTGCTACGGCTCGACTAACCCGGTAAACGTGGTTCACGCCACTTTCAAAGGTTTGAAAGCTATGCAGTCTCCTGAGTCCATCGCTGCCAAGCGTGGCCTGACTGTCAAGGAGATCTTCTGATCATGGCTACCGTTAAAGTAACGCTGATCAAAAGCATGACCGGCCGCATCCCTAACCACAAACTGTGTGTTAAAGGTTTGGGTCTGCGTCGCATCGGTCACACTGTAGAAGTCCAGGATACTCCCGAGAATCGCGGGATGATCAACAAGGCTTACTACATGCTGCGTGTAGAGGGTTAATCGATGAAACTCAATGATCTGAGTCCAGCGCCGGGTTCCCGTCGCGAAAAGCATCGTCCGGGCCGTGGTATCGGTAGCGGTTTGGGTAAGACTGGTGGCCGTGGCCACAAAGGTCAAACCTCCCGTTCCGGTGGCACCATTGCTCCAGGCTTTGAAGGCGGTCAACAGCCGCTGCATCGTCGCCTGCCTAAGTTCGGTTTCGTATCCCTGAAAGCCATGGACCGCGCAGAAGTGCGTCTGTCCGAGCTGGCTAAAGTGGACGGCGACATCGTTACTCTGCAGACCCTGAAAGATGCCAACGTGATCAACGTCAACGTACAGCGCGTGAAAATCATGCTGTCCGGTGAAGTGACTCGCGCTGTCACTATCGGCAAGGGAATCGGCGCCACCAAAGGTGCGCGTTCGGCTATCGAAGCAGCTGGCGGCAAGTTCGAGGAATAAATGGCTAAGCAAGGTGCTCTCTCAGCGCTCGGCAAAGGCGGTATGTCTGAACTTTGGGCTCGTCTGCGTTTTCTGTTCCTGGCGATTATCGTCTACCGAATAGGCGCACACATCCCGGTTCCAGGTATCAACCCGGACCGACTCGCAGACCTGTTTCGACAGAATGAGGGGACCATTCTTAGCTTGTTCAACATGTTTTCCGGCGGCGCGCTGGAACGGATGAGCATCTTTGCACTGGGGATCATGCCGTACATTTCGGCATCGATCATCATGCAACTGATGACCGCCGTCAGCCCGCAGCTGGAGCAGTTGAAGAAGGAAGGTGAAGCTGGCCGTCGCAAGATTAGCCAGTACACCCGCTACGGCACTGTCATCCTCGCCCTGGTTCAGGCTATCGGCATGTCCGTTGGTCTGGCTGGGCAGGGTGTTGCGTTCACTGGTGACTTTGGCTTCTATTTCGTCGCGGTATCCACATTTGTGGCTGGTGCGATGTTCATGATGTGGCTGGGTGAGCAGATTACTGAGCGTGGTGTTGGCAACGGTATCTCGATGTTGATTTTCGCAGGTATCGTCGCCGGTCTTCCGAGAGCAATTGGGCAGTCTTTCGAGTCTGCACGTCAGGGTGATATCAATATCTTCGCTCTGGTTGCCATCGGTTTGCTGGCAGTAGCGATTATCGGTTTTGTGGTGTTCATTGAGCGTGGCCAGCGTCGTATTGCTGTTCACTACGCCAAGCGTCAGCAGGGCCGTAAGGTCTTTGCTGCGCAGACCAGCCACTTGCCGCTGAAAGTGAATATGGCCGGTGTTATTCCGGCAATTTTCGCGAGCAGCATTTTGCTGTTTCCGGCTTCGTTGGGTACCTGGTTTGGTCAGTCTGAAAATATGGGCTGGCTGCAGGACCTCTCTCAGTCGATCGCTCCTGGTCAGCCGTTGAATATTCTGCTGTTTAGTGCAGGGATTATTTTCTTCTGCTTCTTCTATACGGCGTTGATGTTCAATCCGAAAGACGTAGCGGAAAACCTGAAGAAGTCCGGTGCCTTTATTCCGGGCATCCGTCCAGGTGAGCAGTCTGCGCGCTACATTGATGGCGTTCTGACTCGTTTGACCCTGTTCGGTGCTCTATATATGACGGCCGTGTGCCTGCTGCCCCAGTTCCTGGTGGTTGCGGCAAACGTTCCGTTCTACCTTGGCGGGACCTCGTTGCTGATCGTGGTCGTGGTTGTGATGGACTTCATGTCCCAAGTACAATCGCACCTCGTTTCGCACCAGTACGAATCCCTGATGAAGAAAGCCAACCTGAAGGGTTACGGCAGCGGCATGTTGCGCTGAGTACCCATAAGGTTCGAGGAGTTGGTGATGAAAGTTCGTGCATCGGTGAAAAAGCTGTGCCGTAACTGCAAGATTATTCGCCGCGAAGGTGTTGTTCGAGTAATTTGCAGCGCGGAACCGCGTCACAAACAGCGCCAAGGCTGAGTGTGATCCGCTTGAAGCCCGGCAGCTAGTGCGCTGCCGGGTTGATTATTTGTTATTACAGCGATATTATCTCGCGCCCTATTTCTTGGCTTCCGGGGCGTAGGTAGCTGTCAATTGGAGTCCCACTGAATGGCCCGTATTGCAGGCGTTAACATTCCAGATAACAAGCACACTGTTATCTCGCTGACCTACATCTATGGTGTTGGTCGCACTACTGCGCAGAAAATTTGCGCAGTTGCTGGGGTAAACCCAGCCGCTAAGATCAAGGATCTGAGCGACGAGCAGATTGAACAGCTGCGTGGCGAAGTGGCGAAGTTCACCACTGAAGGTGACCTGCGTCGCGAAATCAACATGAAAATCAAGCGTTTGATGGACCTCGGTTGCTATCGCGGTCTGCGTCATCGTCGTGGTCTTCCAGTACGCGGTCAGCGTACCAAGACTAACGCGCGTACCCGTAAAGGTCCGCGTAAGCCGATCCGCAAGTAATCGCCCCAGCGAATCGACAGGAAAATTATCATGGCAAAACCTGCTGCTCGTCCTCGTAAAAAAGTTAAAAAGACAGTGGTTGATGGCATCGCCCACATCCATGCTTCTTTTAACAACACCATCGTGACCATCACCGACCGTCAAGGTAACGCGCTGTCTTGGGCTACCTCTGGTGGTTCGGGTTTCCGCGGTTCCCGCAAGTCCACCCCGTTCGCTGCTCAAGTAGCTGCTGAACGTGCTGGTCAAGCTGCGCTGGAATACGGCCTGAAAAACCTCGACGTTAACGTCAAGGGTCCAGGTCCAGGTCGTGAGTCCGCTGTCCGTGCTTTGAACGGCTGTGGCTATAAGATCGCCAGCATCACCGACGTGACGCCAATCCCGCACAACGGGTGCCGTCCGCCGAAGAAGCGCCGCGTGTAATCCAGGAGATTGTAAAGAATGGCTCGTTACATTGGTCCAAAATGCAAACTCGCTCGTCGCGAAGGCACCGATCTCTTCCTGAAGAGCGGCGTGCGCGCGATCGAATCGAAGTGCAACATTGAAGCAGCACCTGGTATCCACGGCCAACGCCGCGGTCGCCAGTCCGACTACGGCACCCAACTGCGTGAAAAGCAGAAGGTCCGTCGTATCTACGGCGTTCTCGAGCGTCAATTCAGCGGCTACTACAAAGAAGCTGCTGGCAAGAAAGGTGCAACCGGTGAAAACCTGCTGCAACTGCTCGAATGCCGTCTGGACAACGTTGTATACCGTATGGGCTTTGGTTCTACTCGTGCCGAATCCCGTCAGCTGGTATCGCACAAGTCGATCAGCGTTAACGGTCAGACCGTAAACGTTCCGTCCTACCAGGTTCGTGCTGGTGACGTGGTTGCAGTTCGCGAGAAAGCAAAAAACCAACTTCGCATTGTCCAAGCTCTCGATCTGTGTGCCCAACGTGGCCGCGTAGAATGGGTAGAAGTAGACACTGAGAAGAAGTCGGGCGTTTTCAAGAACGTTCCTGCTCGCAGTGATCTGTCCGCCGACATCAACGAAAGCCTGATTGTCGAGCTCTACTCCAAGTAAGGGCTAGAAAATAGGTGCATCCATGCAGATTTCGGTAAATGAGTTCCTGACACCCCGCCACATTGATGTGCAGGTTGTCAGTCCAACCCGCGCCAAGATCACTCTCGAGCCTCTCGAGCGTGGTTTTGGCCACACCCTGGGCAACGCGCTGCGCCGCATCCTGTTGTCCTCAATGCCCGGCTGTGCAGTAGTCGAGGCCGAGATTGACGGTGTGCTCCACGAGTACAGCGCCATCGAAGGTGTACAGGAAGACGTAATTGAAATCCTGTTGAACCTTAAAGGTCTGGCTATCAAGCTGCACGGCCGTGACGAAGTTACGCTGACCTTGTCGAAGAAGGGTTCGGGGGTGGTTACCGCTGCCGATATTCAGCTGGATCATGATGTCGAGATCGTTAACCCCGATCACGTAATCGCTAACCTGGCGTCTAACGGCGCCCTGAACATGAAGCTCACCGTAGCTCGTGGTCGTGGTTATGAACCGGCCGACTCGCGTCAGAGCGATGAAGACGAAAGCCGCAGCATTGGTCGCTTGCAGCTTGACTCTTCGTTCAGTCCGGTTCGCCGTATCGCATACGTGGTGGAAAACGCCCGTGTCGAACAGCGTACTAACCTGGACAAGCTGGTTATTGATCTGGAAACCAACGGTACTCTGGATCCTGAAGAGGCTATCCGCCGCGCTGCAACCATCCTGCAACAGCAGTTGGCTGCGTTCGTCGACCTCAAAGGTGACAGCGAACCAGTGGTAATCGAGCAGGAAGACGAGATCGATCCGATCCTGCTTCGCCCGGTTGACGATCTGGAACTGACTGTACGTTCGGCTAACTGCCTTAAGGCGGAAAACATTTACTACATCGGCGACCTGATTCAGCGTACCGAAGTAGAACTGTTGAAGACTCCGAACCTGGGCAAGAAATCCTTGACTGAAATCAAGGACGTTCTGGCCTCCCGCGGTCTGTCCCTCGGCATGCGCCTCGACAACTGGCCGCCTGCAAGTCTTAAGAAGGACGACAAGGCGACTGCCTGATCGTCGTAATCACCGAACGTGAGTTTGGTAAGGAATGAACCATGCGTCATCGTAAAAGTGGTCGTCACCTGAGCCGTACCAGCTCGCACCGCAAGGCCATGTTCCAAAACATGGCGGTGTCGCTGTTCGAGCACGAGCTGATCAAAACTACACTGCCGAAAGCTAAAGAACTGCGTCGCGTTGCTGAGCCGCTGATTACTTTGGCCAAGACAGACAGCCTGGCTAACCGCCGTCTGGCTTTCGACCGTACTCGTTCGAAAGCTATCGTTGGTAAGCTCTTCAACGACCTGGGCAAGCGTTACGCTACCCGTGAGGGTGGCTACCTGCGCATCCTCAAGTGCGGTTTCCGTGCTGGCGACAACGCGCCTATGGCGTACGTCGAGTTGGTTGATCGTGCTACTGCTGGCGAAGCTGTAAGCGCCGAGTAAGACGACAAGCTGTAACGAAGAACCGGGCCTAGTGCCCGGTTTTTTGTGCGCGTAAGAAAAGTGCAGTGTGTTCAAAATTCCACGGTGAGTGCTTAACGCTATGGGTCAGCGAGAGTTTGGTAGAAATTTTCTATTGATGCCTACAATTTAATGAATTTGTAGACGTCATGTTGATGATCAATACTCCCTCCAAGCCGATTAGCCGGCAGTTCCAAGTCCGACCTGAGGGAAATTGAGCATGAGCCAGAATAAAATCCTTACTACCGCCAGCGGCGCCCCCGTTGCGGACAACCAGAATTCCCGTTCCGCCGGCCCACGCGGCCCGCTGCTGCTCGACGATTTTCACCTGATCGAGAAGCTCGCTCACTTCAACCGCGAGAACATTCCTGAGCGCCGTGTGCACGCCAAAGGTTCAGGCGCCTACGGTACTTTCACGGTCACCCAGGACATCACGAAATACACCAGTGCCAAGCTGTTCGAATCCGTTGGCAAGCAAACGCCGACCTTCCTGCGTTTCTCCACTGTAGGGGGCGAACGCGGTTCGGCTGATACAGAGCGCGATCCACGCGGTTTTGCGTTGAAGTTCTACACCGAAGAAGGCAACTGGGACATCGTGGGTAATAATACTCCGGTGTTTTTCATCCGTGACCCGCTGAAGTTCCCTGACTTCATCCACACTCAGAAACGCCTGCCGCAAAGCAACCTGAAAAGCGCCCAAATGATGTGGGACTTCTGGTCGCACTCCCCGGAGGCGCTGCACCAGGTCACCATCCTGTTTTCCGACCGTGGCATCCCTGATGGCTACCGTCACATGCACGGCTTCGGCAGCCACACCTACAGCCTGATTAACGCCAATGGCGAGCGTCACTGGGTGAAGTGGCACTACAAGACCAAGCAAGGCATCAAGAACCTGGCGCCTGCAGAAGCTGCACGCCTGGCCGGTACCGACCCTGATTACGCCCAGCGCGATCTGTTTGGTGCGATCGAGCGTGGTGATTTCCCGAAATGGCGCGTCTGCATTCAGATCATGACTGAGGCCCAGGCCAACGCTCACTACGAGAACCCGTTCGACGTGACCAAGACCTGGTCGCAGAAGGAGTTCCCGCTGATTGAAGTTGGCGAGTTGGAACTCAACCGCAATCCGCAGAACTACTTCGCTGAAGTGGAACAAGCTGCGTTCGGTCCAAGCAACATGGTTCCAGGTGTCGGCCTGTCGCCGGACCGCATGCTGCAAGGTCGTGTATTCGCTTACGCAGATGCGCACCGCTACCGTGTTGGCACCAACCACCAGCAATTGCCGGTGAACGCCCCACGCAGCCCGGTGAACAGCTATCAGCGTGACGGTTCGATGGCCTTCGGCAGCAACGGCGGCGCAGCGCCAAACTATGAGCCGAACAGCTACAGCGACGCACCGAAGCAGGCTCCTCAGTACGCAGAGCCAGCGCTGGCCCTCAGTGGCGCCGCGGACCGTTACGATCACCGCGAAGACACCGATTACTACAGCCACGCCGGTGCGCTGTTCCGCCTGATGAATGACGAGCAGAAAGCATTGCTCGTCAACAACATCGCCGGCGCCATGGGCGGGGTCTCCAGTGATGTGGTCCAGCGCCAGTTGGGGCACTTCTACAAGGCAGACCCGGCTTATGGAGAAGCAATCGCAAAGGCATTGGGTGTATCGCTTAACTGACTCTAAACGATAAGCAGAACCGCCCTCATTTGGGCGGTTTTTGCGTTAAATCAGCTACTTTTCTCTGAAAGTCTTCACTTTTCTGCCGTTGGTCTCGTGACCTCCGAGTCATCATGGTTCAAACTACAGACTTTCAAGCAGGGAGATGTAGGGCGATGCAAGGTCACCCCGACGTAATCGATTACCTCAACACGTTGCTGACGGGCGAACTGGCAGCGCGTGACCAATATTTCATCCATTCGCGCATGTACGAAGACTGGGGCTTTACCGAGCTCTACGAGCGTATCAATCACGAGATGGAAGAAGAGGCACAGCACGCCGACGCACTGATGCGCCGTATCCTCATGCTCGAGGGCACGCCGCGTATGCGTCCTGATGATCTGGATGTGGGCACCACGGTGCCTGACATGCTCGCTGCCGACCTGCGTCTTGAGTACAAGGTGCGAGCCGCACTCTGCAAGGGCATTGAGCTCTGCGAGAAGCACAGCGACTTCGTCACTCGTGAGATCCTGCGCGTGCAGTTGAACGACACCGAAGAAGATCACACCTACTGGCTGGAAAAGCAGCTGGGTCTGATCAAGCTGGTGGGCCTGGAGAATTACCTGCAATCGCAGTTCTGATTCCCGGCTACGAAAAAGCCCCTGTCACCGCAAAGTGACAGGGGCTTTTTATTGGGCCCGATAATCAGGCCCGGTCGCGCTCCAGCAGCGGCTTCAAGTAGTAACCAGTATGGGATTGCGGCATTTCGGAGACCTGCTCCGGCGTACCCACCGCGATGATCTGGCCACCCTTGGAGCCGCCTTCCGGCCCCAGGTCGACCAGCCAGTCGGCCGTCTTGATCACATCCAGGTTGTGCTCGATCACGACCACCGTGTTGCCGTGATCGCGCAGACGGTGCAGCACGTCCAGCAGTTGCTGGATGTCCGCGAAGTGCAGGCCGGTGGTCGGTTCATCGAGGATGTACAGGGTCTTGCCGGTATCGCGCTTGGACAGCTCACGGGACAGTTTCACCCGTTGTGCCTCACCACCAGACAACGTGGTCGCCGATTGCCCCAGCTTGATATACGACAAGCCTACGTCCATCAGCGTCTGCAGCTTGCGCGCCAACGCTGGAACGGCATCAAAGAACTCCCGGGCTTCCTCAATAGTCATCTCAAGGGTCTCGTGGATGCTCTTGCCCTTGTATTTGATCTCCAGGGTTTCGCGGTTGTAGCGCTTGCTCTTGCATACGTCGCACGGCACGTAGATGTCCGGCAGGAAGTGCATCTCCACCTTGATCAAGCCATCGCCCTGGCAGGCTTCGCAGCGGCCGCCCTTGACGTTGAACGAGAAACGACCTGGCCCGTAGCCCCGTGAGCGGGATTCCGGCACGCCCGCGAACAACTCGCGAATCGGCGTAAACAAGCCGGTGTAGGTCGCCGGGTTGGAGCGCGGTGTGCGGCCAATCGGGCTCTGGTCGATATCGACCACTTTGTCCAGGTGCTCCAGGCCCTTGATGCTGTCGTGTGCAGCCGCTTCCAGGGTGGTCGCGCCGTTCAAGGCAGTGGCACTCAACGGGAACAGCGTGTTGTTGATCAGCGTCGACTTGCCCGAGCCGGAAACCCCGGTCACACACGTCAGCAGGCCCAGCGGAATCTCCAGGTCGACATTGCGCAGGTTATTGCCCCGCGCGCCCTTGAGGTGCAGCGCCAGCTTCTTGTTGCGCGGTGTACGCTTGGCCGGCACTTCAATTTTCACTCGGCCCGACAGGTATTTGCCGGTCAGCGAGTCGGGATGGGCCATGACCTCGGCCGGCGTGCCCTCGGCCACAATGTGCCCGCCGTGCACGCCCGCACCCGGGCCGATGTCGACCACGTAATCGGCCAGGCGAATCGCGTCTTCGTCGTGCTCGACCACAATCACGGTGTTGCCGATATCGCGCAGGTGTTTCAACGTGCCCAGCAGGCGGTCGTTGTCTCGCTGGTGCAAGCCAATCGATGGCTCGTCGAGGATGTACAGCACGCCGACAAGGCCGGCACCAATTTGGCTGGCCAGGCGAATACGCTGGGCTTCACCGCCCGACAAGGTATCGGCACTGCGATCCAGCGACAGGTAGTCTAGGCCAACATTGACCAGGAACTGCAGCCGCTCGCGAATCTCCTTGAGGATCTTGTCGGCAATCTCGCCACGGCGTCCCGTTAGCTTGAGCACACCAAAGTACTCGCAGGCATCGCCGATCGGCAGGCTGGTGACAGCCGGCAACGTCTTCTCACCGACCCACACATGGCGAGCCTCGCGACGCAGGCGCGTACCGCGGCAATCCGGGCAGGGCTGGGTGCTGAGGAACTTTGCCAATTCTTCACGCACGCTCGCCGATTCGGTCTCGCGGTAGCGACGTTCCAGGTTCGGCACGATGCCCTCGAACGGGTGGGAGCGCTTGACGATGTCGCCACGGTCGTTCAGGTATTTGAAATCGACGTTCTGCGAACCGCTGCCATGCAGGATGACTTTCTGCTGTTCGGCAGGCAGTTGGTTGAACGGCACTTCCAGGCTGAACTTGTAGTGGGCCGCCAACGACCCGAGCATCTGGAAGTAGTAGACGTTACGCCTGTCCCAGCCGCGTATAGCCCCCTCCGCCAAGGTCAGTTCGCCATTGACCAGGCGCTTGATGTCGAAGAACTGCTTGACCCCCAGGCCATCGCAAGTCGGGCAGGCGCCGGCCGGGTTATTGAAAGAAAACAACTTGGGTTCCAGCTCGCTGATGGCGTGACCGCAGATCGGGCAGGCAAAACGAGCGGAGAAGATGATTTCTTCGCCCGGCTCGTCATCCATCGGCGCCACGAGGGCGATGCCGTCCGCCAGCTTCAACGCGGTCTCAAACGATTCCGCCAGGCGCTGCTGCAAGTCAGCCCGCACCTTGAAGCGGTCCACCACCACGTCGATCGAATGCTTCTTCTGTTTGTCGAGCTTCGGCGCTTCATCCAGCTCATACAGCTTGCCGTTGATGCGTGCGCGTACAAAGCCCTGGGCGCGCAGTTCTTCGAAGACGGAAAGGTGTTCACCCTTGCGCTCACGGATCACCGGTGCCAGCAACATCAGCTTGGCGCCTTCCGGCTGGGCCAGCACCAGGTCGACCATCTGGCTGACGGTCTGGGCTTCCAGGGGAATGTCGTGGTCGGGGCAGCGCGGAATACCGACTCGCGCATACAGCAGACGCAAGTAGTCGTAGATTTCGGTGATGGTGCCCACGGTGGAGCGCGGGTTGTGGGAGGTCGATTTCTGCTCGATGGAGATCGCCGGCGACAGGCCTTCGATGGTATCGACGTCGGGTTTTTCCATCATCGACAGGAACTGGCGGGCATAGGCCGACAGCGATTCCACATAACGACGCTGGCCTTCGGCATACAGCGTGTCGAACGCCAGGGACGATTTGCCGGACCCGGACAAGCCGGTGATGACGATCAGTTTGTCCCGGGGCAGGGTCAGGTCGATGTTCTTCAGGTTGTGGGTTCTAGCCCCACGAATCAGGATCTTGTCCAAGATGGCCTCGCACGGCGGGCGTAAATAATGCTGGAGTATACGGCTAAAGACTGGATGAATATACACTGTCAAAACGCCGCTTGCAGCCTTACATGAAAGCTGCGCGGCAAAGCGCCGCATATACCCTCTCAATCGATGGGACTGGTAGAATCGCCGCCGGTTCACACGAGGTTTTTCCATGCACGATCCCCACAGCGAACGCATGAGTAGCGGCGAGACCCGAGCGGCAAGCGGTCTGGCCCTGGTGTTCGCCTTCCGTATGCTTGGCATGTTCATGGTGTTGCCGGTGCTGGCGACCTATGGGATGGACCTCGCAGGCGCGACCCCCGCATTGATCGGCCTGGCGATTGGCGCCTATGGCCTGACCCAGGCTATTTTCCAGATCCCGTTCGGGATCATTTCCGACCGTATCGGCCGCCGCCCGGTGATCTATCTGGGATTGATCGTCTTTGCCCTCGGCAGCGTGCTCGCCGCTCAGTCAGATTCTATTTGGGGCGTGATTGCCGGTCGCGTCCTGCAAGGTGCCGGCGCGATTTCTGCAGCGGTCATGGCGCTGCTGTCTGACCTCACCCGTGAACAACACCGCACCAAGGCCATGGCCATGATCGGCATGACCATCGGCCTGTCGTTTGCCGTGGCCATGGTGGTCGGCCCCTTGCTGACTCGCGCGTTCGGCTTGCACGGTCTGTTCCTCGCAACGGGTGGCATGGCGTTGTTCGGGATCGTGATCGTGGCCTTCATGGTGCCGCGTTCTACCGGCACCTTGCAGCACCGCGAGTCCGGTGTGGCGCGCAAGGCGTTGTTGCCGACGCTCAAGCATCCGGACCTGCTGCGCCTGGATTTAGGTATCTTCGTGTTGCACGCGATGCTGATGTGCAGCTTTGTCGCGCTGCCTCTGGCGCTGGTCGAAAAAGCCGGCCTGCCCAAGGAACAGCACTGGTGGGTCTACCTCACCGCGCTGCTGATTTCGTTCTTCGCCATGATCCCGTTCATCATCTATGGCGAGAAAAAACGCAAGATGAAACAAGTGCTGCTGGGCGCCGTCGCGACGCTGATGCTCACTGAGCTATTCTTCTGGCAGTTCGGCGACAGCCTGCGGGCGCTGGTGATCGGCACGGTGGTGTTCTTCACCGCGTTCAACTTGCTGGAGGCCTCGTTGCCTTCGCTGATCAGTAAAGTTTCACCGGCCGGTGGCAAGGGCACGGCGATGGGAGTGTATTCCACCAGCCAGTTCCTCGGTTCTGCATTGGGCGGCATCATGGGTGGCTGGATGTTCCAGCATGGCGGTTTGTCGGTTGTCTTCCTGGGATGCGCCGGGCTGGCTGCACTTTGGTTAGCCTTTGCTGTTACCATGCGCGAACCGCCATACGTCACAAGCCTGCGCCTGCCTTTGTCGCCCGAAGCAATTCGTGAAGCCGGCCTGGTAGAGCGCCTTAAGGCCGTTGTTGGGGTAACAGATGCGGTAGTGATCGCCGAAGAAGCCGCCATCTACATCAAATTGGACACCGAATTATTGGATCGCGCGACGCTCGAGCAACTGGTCAACCCAGTGCCGACAGCGCGCCCAGCCTAGGAGAACGTTATGGCCCGTGGGGTTAACAAAGTCATATTGGTCGGTACTTGCGGCCAGGATCCCGAAGTTCGCTACTTGCCTAACGGTAACGCCGTGACCAACCTGAGTCTGGCGACCAGCGAACAGTGGACCGACAAGCAGACCGGCCAGAAGGTCGAGAAAACCGAATGGCACCGTGTGTCGATGTTCGGCAAGGTCGCCGAGATCGCCGGTGAATACCTGCGCAAAGGTTCGCAGGTCTACATCGAAGGCAAGCTGCAGACCCGCGAGTGGGAAAAAGACGGTATCAAGCGTTACACCACTGAAATCGTGGTCGACATGCAAGGCACCATGCAACTGCTGGGCGGCCGTCCACAGGGCGACCAACAGGGCCAGGGCGGCATGTCCAACTCGGCTCCGCGTCCACAGCAGTCGCGTCCACAGCCAAGCCAGCAGCCACAGCGTGAGTCGCGTCCAGCGCCACAGCAGGCTGCTCCGCAACCGGCTCCGGATTTCGACAGCTTTGATGACGATATCCCGTTCTAAGGTCTGAGACCCGGAACACCAAAACCCCCGACCGCGAAAGCGTCGGGGGTTTTTTATGGCCCGTGATCAGGCATCTGTCGACGCGGCCGTTACCACCATCTCCTTGAACCGTTGCAACACCGCCGAGCCATCCCCGATCCGTGTTGCCAAATGCAGCGGCGCCACCAGGCTCTGGCATTCCGTCAGCGCTCGATAAACGATGCCGTCGCCACGCAACCGCTGCATGGAGGCCGGCACGATGGACACGCCCAGGCCCGCCGCCACCAGGCTCAACGTGGCGGTCATGCGTGGTGCTTCCTGGACCACTTGGGGGCTGAACCCGGCCTCACGGCAGGCCACCAGGATCGCGTCGTACAACCCCAATCCCACTCGACGGCGGTAGAGCACAAAGGATTCGGTCGCCAAGGCCTTCAACGGCAGGGGAGAGCCTGCATCGATTGCCAGCGGATGATCGGTGGGTAGCGCCAGCAACATCGGCTCCACCAGGATAGGTTCATCCTGTAACGATTGAGTGCCGCTCAGTGGCGAGCGAATAAACGCCGCATCGAGCTTCTCATGCACCAGCGCGTCCAGCAGTTCGCCAGTACCGGCTTCCTCCAGCACCACCGAGACGCCGACAAAGGTTTCGCGAAATAGCCGCAACACACTCGGCACAAAAGGATGCAGGGCTGCCGAACTCGTAAAGCCGATTGCCAGGCGCCCGCGTTCACCACGCGCGGCACGGCGCACCACTTCGGCGATGCCTTCAGACCTGGCGAGGATTTCCCGCGCCTCATCCAGCAAGGCCAGCCCGGCAGTGGTGGGGCGCACCCCTCTGGGCAGGCGCTCCATCAAGACCACCCCCAACTCCCCCTCAAGGCTTTGCAACAGGCGCGTCAACGGCGGCTGTTGCATGCCCAGGCGTTCGGCGGCGCGGGTGATATAACCTTCTTCGGCAATCGCGACAAAGGCCTTGAGCTGGCGGAGTTCCAACATAAGCATACTTTCCGGGTATGGGAGTGCTCCAATCCTGGCATTTGTTCTCATGGCTCACAAGATTTAGGCTGTAGCCAACCTCATAAAGAAGGAAAGCCGTGATGACCTGGTCTGCCAAGCAGTACACGATGTTCGAACAACAGCGCACCCGTCCCGTCCGTGACCTGGTCGCGGCTATCCCGAATACCGAAGTTCGCAGCGCCGTCGACCTGGGTTGCGGGCCGGGCAATTCCACCGAGGTGCTGGCCGAGCGTTATCCACAGGCCCACGTCACTGGCATGGACAGCTCCGATGACATGCTGGCCGATGCACGCAAGCGCCTACCCGAACTGGCCTTTGAACTGGCGGATATTGGTGCCTGGAACCCTGCGCAACCATACGACGTGATACTGGCGAACGCCTCGCTGCAATGGCTGCCGGACCACGCCACGCTTTATCCACACTTGGTCCACCAGCTCACCCCCGGTGGCACGCTGGCGGTACAAACCCCGGACAACCTCGACGAACCTGCGCACCGCCTGGCCCGTGAAGTGGCAGCCGATGGCCCCTGGTCTGCGAAGATCGGCGCGGTCAAGCACAACGAGCGGCATGCGGCCAGCTACTACTACGAGCTGCTGAGCAAACACTGCAGCACCGTCGATGTGTGGCGCACCACCTACCAGCATCCGTTGGCCGATCACGGGGCGGTCGTGGAATGGTTCAAGGCCTCGGCCCTGAGGCCCTTCCTCGCACCGTTGAGCGATAGCGAAAAGGCCGCCTTCCTACAGGAATACAAGGCGCGGATTACCCAAGCTTATCCAGCCCTGAGCGACGGCACCGTATTGCTGCCATTCCCGCGCCTGTTCATCATTGCGACCCGCTGATACCTGGCCGGCAAGTGGCGGTCATGCCGCCGCCGCTTGCGCTTTCAAGTACTCATCCGCCGACAGCACGTCTGCATACGCAAACCCCAGCGACGCCATATAAGCCGCGTGCGCCTGCGCCGCTGGAATCACCTGCCCGTTGAATTCCAGGTCACGCGTGGCACACGCGTCATGAATCACCGTGACCTTGTAGCCAAGATCCGCCGCCGCTCGCACCACGGCGTCGATGCACATGTGGCTCATGCTGCCGACGACGACCACGTCGGTGATGCTGCGCTGTTCCAGCAAGGTGCGCAGGTTGGTTTCACGAAACGCATTCACGAAATGTTTAAGCACCACCGGCTCGCTGCCTTCGTTCAGCACCTTGGAGTGCAAGTGCGCACCTTCGGAGCCCGGGGCAAAAAAGGGCGCGTCATCGGAGGTGAACTCATGGCGCACATGAATCACCGCATCCCCCGCTTGGCGAAAAGCCTGGAGCACCTGCGCAGCCTTGTCGGCCGCGGCTTCAACGCCGTCGAGCGGCCACTTGCCCTGAGGGAAGTAGTCGTTCTGGATATCGATTAGGATGAGCGCTTGCTTGGCCATGTGTGTTGCCTCGTGATGGGTTGATGGGGCTTAGTATCTTAGCTGGCGCCCGCACCCGGGATTGGCCGCACCGACAATAACAGGGGGAAAACTGACAATGGCGGTTGTTGAGCTGGGTGTGTTGATCTACAGAGGTGCGCAATTGGCGGCCGTGCATGGCTTGACCGACCTGTTCGGCGTCGCCAATCGGATCGCTGCCGAGCATCAATCCTCGCAACTGCCCCTGTTGCGCGTCAGTCATTGGCAGGTAGACGCCATCGGCACGCCCACCCGCGTGTTCGATAGCCACCCCGGGCCAGACCAACCCATGATGGCCGTGCTGGTGCCGCCCTCCATCGGCGAATTCACTGAAGAACAAGCGCCACCCGCTCTGCTGGAATGGCTTCGTCAAAGGCATGCTGCAGGCACCGTGCTCGGTGGCGTGTGCATCGGTTCGATCATGCTGGCGCGCAGCGGCCTGCTGGATGGGCGCAGTGCCACTACCCATTGGTCCTCGGCCAAGTCCTTTGCCCTGCGTTACCCGGCCGTGCGCCTGGAAGCCGACAAGCCAATCGTTGATGACGGGGATTTGATCACCACGGCCGGGCTGATGGCCTGGTCCGAACTGGGCCTGCGCCTGGTTGATCGGCTGATGGGGCCAAGTATCGCCGCCAGTACGGCGCGATTCCTGGTGATCGAGCACAGCGACAGTGCCAGCCAGTGCGGCAGCAACTTCGCGCCGATTCTCGGCCATGGCGATACCGCGATTCTCAAGGTGCAGCACTGGCTGCAAGCCAGCGGCGCGGTGGACGTGTCGGTCACCGCAATGGCGCAAGAGGCGGGGCTGGAAGAACGCACCTTCCTGCGGCGTTTTCGCAATGCGACGGGGCTCAAACCCACCGAGTATTGCCAGCACCTACGGGTGGGCAAGGCGCGGCAGATGCTCGAATTCACCAACGGCACCATTGACCACATCGCCTGGACCGTGGGCTATCAGGACCCCAGTGCGTTCCGCGCCACGTTCAAGAAAATCACCGGCTTGGCACCCAGCGATTACCGCAGCCGCTTCGGTGTGTGAATCGTGCAGAACGCCGCGCCATTCACGGGCCGTCGTGCAGAATAAAACAGGCCTACTGCCATCGCTTTCCCCGCAACTGCTTGATTTGCAAACCGTCGCGTCATAACAGGCGTTGGCCTGATCCCTGCAACTTTCCCCTCACACACAGGGCGGGAAGGCCAAGGGGGACGCATGACCCCAACTCAACGCAGAAAGCTTGTCGTTGCTCACTCCACGCGCGAAGGCGCGCCATTGCACGAGGTCCAAACCAACCTCGCCCTGGCGCGCTGGCTGGCGCAGATTCTCGGGCTCAAATTCGGCGGCAGTTATGATCCCGATCGGCATGCCGGCCGGGAGTTGTACCTGCTGCCCACGCAAACCCTGGTGGGTGCCGAGCAAGCGCGGCAGCTCAATATCAAAGGGCCGCAAGACCTGTGGGGCGGGTATGTCGAGCACGACTTCATCTGCACCAAGGCCATCAGCCACGGCCTGCTCGGCCCCGACGCCAAGGCGCCCGAAGGTTGGTCGCCGTTGTTCTGCGAGCGAGTACGGGCTGTTGTACTCGACGGCCTGAGCGTCTTTGCCCTCGAAGATGCGCGATCTGCGGCCACGCGCCTGCTCTACAGCGGCCCCATCCGCCTGAAGCCCGTGCATGCGTGCGCCGGGCGCGGTCAGGAAGTTATCCACAGCCTCGACGAATTCGAAGCCTTACTGGCGCGACCAGACAGCGCGCGCCTATTCGACGACGGCGTGGTGCTGGAGCAAGACCTGAGCGATGTGATCACCCACAGTGTCGGCCAGAGCTTCATCGGCGATCATGTAATCAGCTACTGCGGCGAGCAGTACCTCACAAAAGACGGGCAGGGCGAGGACGTCTACGGCGGTTCCAACCTGCTAGTGGTGCCTGGCTATTACGAAGACCTGTTGCGCCTCCCACTGCCCGATGATGTGTGCGAAGCCATCGAACAAGCCCGGGTGTTCGACAACGCTGCCGACGAGGCCTACCCCGGTTTCTATGCGTCGCGGCGCAACTACGACATCGCCCAGGGCCTGGACAGCGACGGCCAACGCCGCAGCGGCGTGCTCGAACAATCCTGGCGCATGGGCGGCGCGAGCAGCGCGGAAGTCGCCGCGTTGCAGAGTTTTATCAATCACCCAGGCCTGCGCGCCATTCAAGTGGCCTCGGTCGAGACCTACGTGGATCAGCCTCTGCCGGCTGACGCTATCGAGGTGTACCGCGGGCCTGCGCAAAACAGCGACTTTCTTCTCAAATACGTGACGGTTAAGGCTTATGACGGCTAGAAGCGAAAGCATTGCGATCGATATCGACGACGAACAGATGAGCGGCACCTTCCTGAGCCCCAAATCCAAAGTGCCTGGCGTGCTATTCGTGCACGGTTGGGGCGGCAGCCAAGAGCGCGACCTTGAGCGCGCCAAAGGCATTGCAGGCCTGGGCTGCGTGTGCCTCACGTTCGACTTGCGCGGCCATGCGGGCACCGGCATTCCGCTGTCTCGCGTGACCCGTGAAGACAACCTGCGCGATCTGCTGGCGGCCTACGACCGGTTGCTGTCGCACCCGGCCATCGACACCTCGGCGGTCGCGGTAGTGGGCACCAGTTATGGCGGCTACCTGGCGGCGATCCTCACGTCATTGCGCCCGGTACGCTGGCTGGCGTTGCGTGTGCCGGCGCTGTACCGCGATCAGGAGTGGCTCAAGCCCAAGCGGGACCTGGATAAGGCGGACTTGATGGATTACCGCAGCACGCTGGTGCATGCCGAAACCAATCGTGCGTTGCACGCGTGTTCGGCGTTTACCGGGGATGTGTTGATCGTGGAGTCTGAGTCCGACGACCACGTGCCCCACGCCACCATCATGAGCTACCGCGCAGCGTGCCAGCAGACCCACTCGCTGACCCACCGCATCATCGATGGCGCCGACCATGCGCTCAGCGATCCAGTGTCGCAGCAGGCTTATACGTCGATTCTGGTGGATTGGATTACCGAGATGGTGGTGGGGGAGCGGTTGAGCATTATCCAATCCCGATAGTTTTGTGCTCTTGAGATCGCCATCGCAGGCAAGCCAGCTCCCACATTTGATTGGGTTCACACCTTTTGAATTGTGAATACCTTCAACTGTGGGAGCTGGCTTGCCTGCGATGGCGATTAACCCGTCAACACCCTTTCAAGCCGGTGCCTTTTTAACCCGCAACGCCTTGGCCTTGGCCTCCACCACGAGGTACATCACCAACGTGATCAGCAACGGCAAAATGAAGTAGATCGCCCGGTAGGCAATCAGCCCCGCCAGCAAACTCCCCCGCGAAGCCTCATGCTGCAACAGCGCAATAAACACCGCCTCCAGCACGCCCAGCCCGGCCGGGATATGCGTGACCACCCCGGCAATCGCGCTGATCAACAACACCCCCAGCACCAACGGATAATCCAGCTTGGCCGGTAAAAGCGTGAAAATCACCGCCGCCATCAACGACCAGTTCAACGCGCCCAGCGCCAGTTGCAGGCAGGCCATGCGCACCGACGGCAGGTTGATCTCCATGCCGCGAACCGACCATGCGCGCTTCTTTGAAAACTGACACGCCGCCAGATAACCCAAGCTGGCCAGCCCCAACAATGCACCAATGCCCTGCAACGCAACGGTGCTGACCTTCCAGCCCGGTGGCATGGTCACCAGCCCGCTACTGAACACCCCCCCGGCCAACGCCATGTAGCCAAACCAATTGGTCGCCAGGCTCAGGCCAAGGATCTTGGCGATATTGCCGGTGCTCACCCCCAGTCGCGAATACAGCCGATAGCGCATGGCAATGCCGCCCACCCACGCGCTCAGGTTGAGGTTGAACGCATAGCTTATGACCCCCACCGGCAGGATCTGCTTCCAACCCAACGGCTGGCGGATGTAGGTGCGGCCGATCAAATCAAAGCTGGCGTACACAAGGAAACTGCACAGTGTCAGGGCGCCTGCGATCAGCAACGTGCGCAGCTTGAAGTCGCCCAGGGTCTGCACCACTTCGCTCCAGTCGATGCGCCGGGCGAGCAGGGTGAACAGCACGATCAGCAGCAGGAAGAACACAACGGTCAGCGGTTTCTTCCAGCGTTTGAACCCGGATTCAGTGCTCATGGACCTGGCTCCCGACGGGTTTCAAGCGTGGCTTGTGCGCCGGCAGCCAACCGGTCAGCGCAGGGAAGTGACGCATCACATGAAACACCAGGAAGCCCACGGTCAACCGCCAGAGCCACAGGCGCGGCGTGCGGTTTTCCGGCATGGTCTGGCAGTGATTGTTGGCGAGTGTTTCCAGGCGTTCATACAGGTGTTGATTGAACGCACGGTCGCGAATCAGCACGTTGGCTTCCAGGTTCAGCGACAGGCTCAGCGGGTCCAGGTTGCTGGAACCCACGGTGCTCCATTCGTCGTCCACCAGCGCAACTTTGCCGTGCAGCGGGCGCTGGCAATATTCGTGAATCACCACGCCGTCCTTGAGCAAATAGTCGTAGAGCATGCGCGCCGCGAGCTTGGCCAACAGCACATCCGGCTGACCCTGCATGATCAGTTGCACCTGCACGCCACGGCGCGCCGCGTTGCGGATCTCCCGCAGCAGACGGTAACCGGGAAAGAAGTAGGCGTTGGCGATCACCACGCGCTGTTGCGCCTTGCTCAAGGCGTGGATGTAGGCCTCTTCGATGTCGTCGCGGTGCTGCACGTTGTCGCGGTAGATCAGGCGTACCAGGCCGTCGCTGTTGTCGGTGGCCCACGGCGATGGCCGTTGCTGGCGCCGTCGCCAACCGCGTCGCGTGCGCACC
This sequence comes from Pseudomonas sp. GW821-FHT05H12, assembly GCF_059419385.1. Lineage (NCBI taxonomy): Bacteria > Pseudomonadati > Pseudomonadota > Gammaproteobacteria > Pseudomonadales > Pseudomonadaceae > Pseudomonas > Pseudomonas sp. GW821-FHT05H12. The sequence goes on from NZ_JBWKRS010000025.1 coordinate 47,923, forward strand.
TGGCGACCACTTTGCGCCAGGGCAAAATGGTGCAGGTCGGCCACGGCCGGGCCGGTCACTTGCACGGCGTAATCCTGCTTGGCCTCGGGGCCGAAATCGCCCAGATGGTCGGCCGAAAAATTGATCCCGCCGATAAACGCCACGCTGGCGTCCACCACCACGATCTTGCGGTGCAGGCGCCGGAACCAGTTGGTGCGAACCCCCAGGGTCTTGGACGCCGGGTCGAACATCTGCACCGTTACCCCGGCTTCCGCCAGTTCGCCCAAAAAGCTCGGGCTCAGCTCGCCGCAACCAAAGCCGTCCAGGCTCATCACGACTTTCACCCCACGCTGCGCCGCATCGATCAGGATGCCTTGCAGCTCCAGGCCAACCTTGTCTTCAAACAGAATGAAGGTCTCCAGCACGATCTCGCGCTGGGCCCCGCGCAAGGCGTCGAACACCTTGGGGAAGTACGCCTCGCCGTTCTCCAGCAACTCGACGCGGTTGCCGCTCTGCCAGCCGTAATCCAGATCACGCGCCTTGGCTTCGTCCGGTGGTTGGTCGGTGGCGATGTGTTCGACGGCGACGTTCATAGCTCGATCTCCACCGACAACGGCACATGGTCGGATAAGTGGGACCAAGGCCGAGTGGTCAACACTCGGGGGTTATGCACCTTCACGTTGCGCACATAAATACGGTCCAGGGGCAGCAACGGCAGGCGCGCCGGGAAGGTGCGCGGCAATTTACCGTGGGTCTCGATAAACACTTCCCGCAGGCTGCTCTGGCTGAGGTCGGCCCGCTGGCGCCAGTCGTTGAAATCGCCGGCGACAACCAGCGGCGCGTCGGCCGGTATCTCGCTGATGCGCTGCTCGAGCAAACGCAGTTGTTGCTGGCGATGCACTTCGCGCAGGCCCAGGTGAATGCAGATCGCATGCACCTCCTGGCCGGTGCCCGGCAGGCGCAGTACGCAATGCAGCAGGCCACGGTTTTCGTGGCCGCTCTGGGAAATGTCGAGGTTGTCGTAGCGCACGATCTGGAACTTCGAGAGCAGCGCATTCCCGTGGTCGCCATGGGGGTAGACCGCGTTGCGCCCATAGGCGAACTGCGGCCAGATGCTGTCGGCGAGGAACTCATACTGCGGCATGTTCGGCCAGTCGCTGTAGCGCTGGGGGTGACGCTCGTGGGTGCCGTGGATTTCCTGCAGGAACACCATGTCGGCGCCCACACTGCGCACTGCTTCACGCAGCTCGGGCAGGATGAAGCGCCGATTCAGGGCGGTGAAGCCCTTGTGGATATTGACCGTCAGCACCGTGAAGCGCGTGATGGCGATGCTGGGTGTGGTGGGCATCCAGTCGGGATTCGCAGCCATGGTTGCTCCTGAAAAAACCATGGGGGCCTGGCCCCCGTTTATGGCTGACTGCGATTTTTGACGGAAAGTTTCCACCGTCCTACAGACGGCACGCATTCCAAAATGTGTGAGTGGGCTTGCCCGCGATAGCGGTGGGTCAGTCGTTAATTGATTGGCTGATGTACCGCATTCGCGGGCAAGCCCGCTCCCACAGGGGATCTGTGCTGTGACGGATTCAGTGGTCAACCCTCCGCCAAAGATGACGAAAGAGGGGAACGATCAAGGCTCAATCCCGTCAGTTCCTTACAGACCCTCTTGAAGGAGCCCGGTGTTTTGCTGAATCTCAGAGCTGCATTACTCCTCGGCGCGCTGCTGCTGTGTGGCAACGGCGCACTGCAAGCCGCAACCCCTGCACCTGCGGCGACCGCACCGGCCAAACCGGAGCTGTTGGTCGAAGGCGGTTTGCTCGGCGCCATCAGTTCCAGCATCGATGACGTGCAGGACAAACTCGACCTCAACCAGAACCTGGTGGACGCCTGGCGCCTGCGTGCCGACCGTGCGGCAGACGAAGTGGGGCGCCTGGTCGACCAGACCGCCGAACGCTCGCCCTGGAGCGTAGCCGGGGACTTCTTGTTGCTGTCCGGGGTGTGGGTCGGCGCCTTTGCCGTGCTGGCGCTGCTCGGGCGTTTTATCGTGCAGCGCTTGAGCCGGCGGCCGTTTGTCGAACGGCGTGGGCGCTTGCAAGCAGTGCTCGGGTACGTGGTGCCTTACACGATTCCTGCGCTGATTTGCCTGCCGCTGACGCTCTATGTCAGTCACTTTTTGCCCACGTCCATCGGCCGCGCGCTGGCGCTGTGTTTTGCCTACGCCACCAGCAGCGGCATTTTTTCCACCTCGATGCTGCTGTGCGTCATCGTCATGTTCAACGTCGGCCACAAACGCCCGGCCGTGCAGATCATTCGTGGCTACTGCCCTAAGCCGCTGTTCCTGATCGGCTTTCTCGCCGCACTCAGCGACGCCCTGACCAGCCCGCAGATCGCCCGCCAGCTCGGCGGTAATATCACCAGCAGCATTGCAGTGTTCACCGGCCTATTCGCGGCGGTGATCTTCGGTGTGCTGGTGGTGCGCCTGCGCCGTCCGGTGGCGCATCTGATCCGCAACCGGCCCTTGGCCCAACGCCTCAAGCATCCGGCGCTGCAACAGTCGTTGCGGGTGTTTTCCGGGCTCTGGTACTGGCCGATCCTGTTGATGGTGCTGGTGTCGGCGATCAACCTGATCGGGGCCGGCGACGATAACCAGAAGGCCCTGCGCTGCGCGCTGTTCACCACGATCCTGCTGATCGGCACGGTGTTTTTGAGCACCGTGCTGCAACACCTGTTCAAGTCCCGCAGCCAGGTGGCGATCCAGCGCAGCAGTGCCTACAAGGAGCGTTTTCTCAGCCTGTTGCACGCAATCCTGCGCATTGTCATGGCCATCGCCTTTATCGAAATCCTCGGGCGGATCTGGGGCGTATCGCTGTTTGAATTCGCCCAGCGCAATTCGGTGGGCCGGGCGATCAGCGACTCGCTGAGCAGCATCGGCCTGATCCTGCTGATGACCTGGCTGTTCTGGGTGGTGCTCGACACCGCGATCCAGGAAGCGCTGAAACCACCGGTGAATAAACGCTCCAATCGCCAGCCGAGCACGCGGGTGAAAACCATCCTGCCGCTGGTGCGCAATGCGGTGAAGATCATCCTGGTAGTGATCTGCGCGATCACCACCATGGCCAACCTGGGCATCAACGTCGCGCCGTTGCTGGCCGGTGCCGGGGTGGTGGGCCTGGCCATCGGTTTCGGTTCGCAGCAACTGGTGCAGGATGTGATCACCGGCCTGTTCATCATCATCGAAGACACGCTGTCCATCGGCGACTGGGTGGTGCTCGACTCCGGGCATGCCGGCACTGTCGAAGGCCTGACCATCCGTACCTTGCGCTTGCGCGATGGCAAGGGGTTTGTGCACTCGGTGCCTTTTGGTCAGATCAAGGCGGTCACCAACCAGTCCCGGCAGTTTGCCTATGCGTTCTTCTCGGTGCAGTTCACCTACGACACCGACGTGGACAAGGCGGTGGAGCTGATCCGCGAGGCCGGGCAATCGATCCGCGACGATGTGTTCCTCAAGTACAACCTGCAAGGGCCACTGGAAGTGTTTGGCGTGGACAAGATGGACCTCAACGGCGTGGTGCTCACGGCGCAGTTCCGTACGGTGTCGGGCGGGCAATATGCGGTGAGCCGCGCGTTTAACCAGCGCTTGAAAAAGCTTGTGGATAACTGCGCCGAGGTGCATTTCGCGCAAACTTATCCACAGCAGGTTTTTTTACCCAAGCGCGGGCCGCAGGTGGATGAGCCGGATGAAGAGGTACCGGCGTCGGTGGTGCTGACCGAGCAGCCGCGTACCCAGTGACCTCATCGCGGGCAAGCCCGGCTCCCACAGTTTCGGCTGTGTGAACCCGTTCACCTGTGGGAGCTGGCTTGCCTACGATGAGGCTGGAGATAGCAACACCAGGCTCAATGCCTGATCCACCTCTCCAAGACCACCTGCTACCCCGCCCGATACAACAAGTTGCAACCCCACACTTTATCCGTGACGGTTGCGCGACAAACCCGCAAAATGCAACGATTCTTACAAATACCTAGACAACCATCGTTCCAACAGACCGGGCCTGCTCAATCTATGCGAATGCGCCTTATGTTACTGGGCGGCGGGAATGCCCTCGGGCAGGCGCTGATTCGCCTCGGTGCAGAGGAAGACATCGGTTTCCTCGCTCCTAAACCGCCCCAAGACGGCTGGGATGCCGCGAGTCTCACCCAACTGCTCGACGACACCCGTCCCGATGCGTTGATCAACCTCGCCTACTACTTCGACTGGTTCCAGGCCGAAGCGGTCAGCGAAACCCGCTTGGCTGCCCAGGAATTCGCCATCGAGCGCCTGGCCGAGCTGTGCCAGCACCACAACATCACCCTGGTGCAACCGTCCAGCTACCGCGTGTTCGATGGCTCCCGCGCCACCGCCTACAGCGAAAAAGACGAGCCGGTGCCCCTGGGCCTGCGTGGCCAGGCGCTGTGGCGCATCGAGCAGAGCGTGCGCGCCACCTGCCCGCAGCATGTGCTGCTGCGGTTTGGCTGGTTACTCGATGACAGCGTCGACGGCACCCTCGGGCGCTTCCTTGCCCGGGCCGAGAAGCCGGATGAGTTGTTGATGGCGGATGACCGTCGCGGCAACCCGACGCCGGTGGACGATGCCGCGCGGGTGATCATCTCGGTGCTCAAGCAGCTCGATTGTGCGGCGCCGTTGTGGGGCACTTACCACTACGCCGGCCATGAAGCGACTACACCGCTGGCGCTGGGCCAGGCGATCCTCACCGAAGCGCGCAGCTATCACCCGCTGGCCATCGAGTCACCCACCGCCCAGGCCCACGCGGCTCGGCCGGATGCAGCCGATGAGCCACAACACGCGGTGCTGGCGTGCAAGAAAATCCTGCACACCTTCGGCATCAAGCCACGGGCGTGGCGGGCGGGGTTGCCGGCGTTGCTGGATCGCTACTACCGCCACAGCTGACCCCAAACACGTAGGAGCCGGCTTGCCGGCGATAGCATCTCCTCGGTCTGGCTGAAAGACCGAGGTGTTTGCATCGCCGGCAAGCCGGCTCCTACAGGGGTATTGCGGTGGGGGTTAGAACTTGTAGCCGATACCCACCATGTAAACCATCGGGTCGACGTCCACGTTCACTTTGGCGCGAGTGCCTTGGCCCAGTGCGTTGTTGTCCACCGTCGCTTTGGTGCTGATGTCGATGTAGCGCGCCTGGGCGTTGATCATCCACTTGTCGTTGATCATGTAGTCGGCGCCGATCTGCGCGGCCCAGCCCCAGGAGTTCTCAGCCTTGAAGTTGCTGAAGCCGGCGCTCTGCGCACGGCTGCCGACGTGTTCGTCGTAGATCCAGGTGTAGTTGATACCAGCGCCCACGTACGGCTGGAAGGCCGACTTGTTGTCCAGTGGGTAGTACACGACGCTCAGGGTCGGCGGCAGGTGTTTCAGGGTGCCGAGCTTGCCGTTGGCGGCGCCGAGGGCGGTGTTCTTGATCTTTACGTCATGCTCGAACGGGGTGGCGGCCAGCAGTTCGATACCCACGTGGTTGGTCAGCATGTAGGCGAAGTTCAAGCCCAGCTGAGTGTCGCTGCTCATGGTCGCCTTGCCGCCCAGGTTGGCGCCCGCCAATGGACCCTGGTCAACCTTCACGTGGCCGCTGTCGGCCTTCGGATTCACGGTGATTGCACCGGCGCGAATCAGAATGTCGCCCGCTTCGTGAGCGTGTGCGGCAGGGGCGATGAGGGCGAGCGCGAAGATGGACGCGCCGAGCAGGGACTTGTTCATGGGAGCTCCAAAAGGACGTTTAAAAGTTGTACGTCCAATGGTAAAGATCGTTCCGCTCGATCTTTTGACTCAGCTCAATGAAAGGGCGATCAACGCTATTCCGGTAGTTCGTAGATATAAATCTTCTCGGCATCCATCTGGTAACCGGCGTCGGCCAGCTCACTGGTGGACGGCTTGACCTGCATCGAACCCTCGATCCAGTAGGGCTGGTACAGCTCATCGAGTTTCACCCCGACTTCGCTTTTGACATGCACGATCTGGTTCGACGGCGGTGGCGGCACATGGATGCACGCGCCGAAATACGGCACCAACAGAAACTCGGTGGTGCGGCCTTCTTCGCTGACTTCCAGCGGCACGATATAGCCCGGCAGGCGGATGTGCTGGCCGTCGAGGCTCTGCACCACCGGCGCGTTGGGTAAGTCCTGCTTGGCCGCTGGCGCCGACTCGACCGACAACGCATCGGCCATGTTCGACAGGTCGTGCAGCGGTTTCATGTTGGGGATTTCCGGTGGTGCGTCCGGCGGGATCATCTCCTGCCACGACAGGTCCTTGGGCTGCTCATCAGCCCAGGCGGGCACGCCCACCAGCAACAGCAACGCAAACAACGCACGACGCATCGAAGCCTTCCTCATAAACGTATGGACAGGCCGTCGGCCAGGGATTGTCGGTAGGCGCGCCACGCGGGCACGGCACCCATCAACAGCGCGGCGGCCAGGATACCGGCGAGCAGCGTCCATTCATATTCGCTGGGCCACGACATCGGCAGGTCCAGGCCGTAGTTGGCCTGCAAGTAGCCACGTGAGGCGGCGATGCACACATACAAAAGCCCCACGCCTGCAACCACGCCGGACAGAGCCAGCGCGAACGCTTCGAAGATCAGCAACGTCGCAATGTGCCACGGGCGGGCGCCCACCGAACGCAGGATCGCCATTTCGCGGCGGCGCTCGTTGAGGCTGGTGAGGATCGCCGTGAGCATGCCGATCAGGCCGGTCAGCACCACGAACAACGAGATCACGAACAGCGCTTTTTCGGCGGTGCCCATCATGCTCCACAGCTCCTGCAGCGCCACGCCCGGCAAGATCGCCAGCATTGGCTCGCCACGGAATTCATTGATTTCCCGTTGCAGCGCGAACGTGGAGATCTTGTTGTTCAGGCCGAGCATGAACGCGGTGATGGCCTGGGGCGTGAGGTCCATGTTGCGCGCCTGGTCGGCACTGATACGGCCTTTGCCCTGGGCCGGTACGCCGTTGTGCCAGTCGATGTGGATGGCTTCCATGCCCCCGAGGCTGATGTGCAAGGTGCGGTCCACCGGCGTGCCGGTGCGCTTGAGGATGCCGACCACGGTGAAGGGTTTGTCGTCGTGTTTCACCAGGCTGACCACGGCGACACCGTGGGCCAGCACGAGCTTGTCGCCGAGTTTATAGTGCAGCGCGTCGGCCACTTCGGCACCGAGCACCACCTCGAAAGGGTCGGTAGCGAAGGCGCGGCCGCTGGCCAGTTCGAGGTTTTGCTTGCGGCCGTACTGGTAATGCTCGAAGTAGGACTCGTTGGTGCCCATCACGCGGTAGCCGCGGTGGGAGTCGCCGAGGGAAATCGGGATCGCCCATTTCACCTGGGGGCTGGCGGCGAAATGCTCGAAGCTGTCCCAGCGAATGTTGTTGGTGGCGTTACCGATGCGGAACACCGAGTACAGCAGCAGGTTCACCGAGCCGGAGCGCGCGCCGACGATCAGGTCGGTGCCGCTGATGGTGCTGGCGAAACTGTTGCGCGCCTCAGTGCGCACACGCTCCACGGCGAGCAGCAAACAGACTGACAGCGCGATGGCGAACGCGGTGAGGATCGCGGTAAAACGGCGGTTAGCCAGGCTGGCCATGGCTAGACGGAACAGATACATCTCAAACCTCTGCGGGCGTGGCGGCGCGATTGAGTTCGGCCAGCGACAGGTTACGGTCGAACAGCGAGGCCAGGCTCTGGTCGTGGCTGACAAACAAGAGGCTGGCGCCGGCTTCGCGGCATTCGGCGAACAACAGTTGCAGGAAGGCTTCGCGGGCGTCGTAGTCCAGGGCCGAGGTGGGCTCGTCGGCGATCACCAGTTCCGGCTGGCCGATCAACGCACGGGCGGCGGCCACCCGTTGTTGCTGGCCGATGGACAGCGAGTCGGCGCGGCGCTCCAGCAGGTCCTTGTCCTTCAAACCCAAGTGCGCCAGCAAGGCAGCGGCAGCTTTGTCGACACTGCCGTGACGCTGCTTTGCCCGTTGTGCGCGCAGCTTGGAGAAGTGACACGGCAATTCGACGTTCTCACGTACTGACAGAAACGGCAGCAGGTTGAACTGTTGGAAGATGTAGCCGGTGTGGTCGACGCGAAAGCGGTCGCGGGCGCCGGCCGACAGCTCGGTCAACTGCTGGCCGAGCAGGCGGATGCTGCCTCGCGTAGGTTTTTGCACGCCACCGAGCAAGCCCAGCAGCGTGGTTTTGCCACTGCCGCTGGGGCCTTTGAGAAACAGGGTTTCCCCGGCTTCCAGGCGGAACGCGGGGATGTCCAGCAACTGGGGGTGACCGGGCCAGTTGAAGGCCAGGTCAGACAGTTCGATCAGTGCTTGAGTCATGTGAAATCAAATTCGCCTGCTGGCTAAATTGGACCCCTGTGGGAGCTGGCTTGCCTGCGATGGCATCGCTGCGATGTGTCTGCTGTACCGAGGCGTCTGTATCGCAGGCAAGCCAGCTCCCACAGGGGTTTACATCAGAATTTCAGGGTAGCGGCCTGTGCCGTGGCTTGCACACCTTGCTGGCCGCTTGGGCCGATCAGTTGTACCTGAATTTTCTGGGTGGCGGGGAAGGTCTTGAACACCTGGGTCAGGTCGAGGTTGCTCAGTGCAGTTGGCGTCGCGCAGGTGAATTGGTAGTGGGCGTGGATTTCGCTGTGATCGTGATGATGCTCGTGGGCGCCGTCTTTGGCGTCGTGATCGTGGTCATCGTCGTCGTCATGGTCGGCTTCCGGCTTGTCACCGAACAGCGGGCTGTTGAGCTCCTGGGTGCTGACCACGCAACCGGCGCCCTTGGGCAGGTTGAACAGGGCGAGCGGGTTTTCCAGTTGTTTGCGCGCGGCGGCGACTTTGGCTTTGTCGGCCGGGGTGGTGGCCAGGTGTTCGAAGCCCACCAGGTTCATCGCCGGGCTGTCCAGTTCAAGCTCCAGGGCCTGGCCATCGAGCACGGCATTCAGGCGACCAACGCCGTGTTCGTGGGCGCCGAGGCTGCCGTGCTCGTGTTCATGTTCGTCAGCGGCGTGGGCGATAGCCAGTGGCAGGAGGGCAAACGGCAAAGCGAGCAACAGACGGCGCATGAGAAGGCTCCAGAACATGAAAGTTTTGTTATGTGATCTTATAACAATAGTGCCAGAGTTTGACCGCCCGCTTGGCGTTGCGCAAGCCGCGTGGGAGCATGCCTGTCAGAAAACTGCAGGAGGAAGGACGATGTTGCGAATCCGTGGAACCGTCGGCGACTGGCCGGTGGACTTGACCCTGGAGCTGGACGAAGGCGATTGGGCACGCCTGGGCGCACAATTGCAGGCGGCACCCGTTCCCGCCGCAACGGCAGCCGCACCGGTCAAGCAGAATGACGGCGTGTGGCAGAGCGCCCAGGATCTGTTGCGCAAGGCTGGGCAACTCACGGGCCTGGAACTGCTGGATCAGTTGGAAGGCTTAGCCGGTGACGCCGCGTCAGGCAAGCGCCTGCTGGTGCGCCTGCGCCACAGTTCAAGCGTGAAAGTGGCCAGCGGCGCAGACACGCCGCTGTACAGCTGGGTCGGCGATTAGTACAGCGCGGCAAACAACTTGCGGCGGTACACGGTCACCAACGGGTGATCATTGCCCAGCAGTTCGAACACCTGCAGCAAGGTCTTGTGCGGCAAACCTTCGCTGTAGCTGCGGTTGCGGATGAACAGCTTGAGCAGGCCTTCCAGCGCCGCGTCGTACTGCTGGCGCGCCAATTGCTGGATGCTCAACTGATAGGCCGCTTCGTCGTCTTGCGGGTTTTGCGCCAGGCGGCTTTTCAAGTCGGCGGCGTCTGGCAGGTCGGCCGCCTGGCGCAGGAAGGTGATCTGCGCCTTGGCGCCGGCGAGGGCGGCTTTGTGATCGTCGCTCTTCACTGCGTCCAGCACGGTCTTGGCTTCGCCCAATTCACCGCGTTCAGCCAGGCAGCGTGCGTACAGGATCAACGCGCCGGCGTTGGTGTTGTCCTCACCCAGCAAGGCCACCAGCACGGCTTCGGCATCGCTGATGCGGCCGTCGGCGAACAGCGCCTGGGCCTGCTCCAGCGGGTCCGCCGCTGCCGGTGGTGGCATCTGTACATGGGGCTCCAGCATCGCCCGCACCGCCGACTCCGGCTGCGCCCCGGCAAACCCGTCCACCGGCTGGCCGTCCTTGAACAGCACCACCGTCGGCAGGCTGCGAATACCGAAGCGCGCAACGATGTCCTGCTCGGCCTCGCAATCGACCTTGGCCAGCAACAACTCGCCTTGATAACTCTCGGCAATCTGCGCCAGCAACGGCATCAACGCCTTGCACGGCGCGCACCACTCGGCCCAGAAATCCACCAGCACAGGTTTGTGGAACGAATTCTCGATCACCGCCTGATCGAAGGTGGCGGTGGTGACATCGAAGATGTACGGCGTGGGCTCACTCATGGGGCGTCTCGAATAAAGCGGGAATGGGGCAACTATAAGGGCTGGCGCAGCTAGCTGAAAGCGTGGCGGTTTCAAGACCGCTATCGCAGGCAAGCCAGCTCCCACAGGGGAGCGCGATCACGCGTAGGAGCCGGCTTGCCGGCGATGCCTTTAAAGGCGGCGCGAATGGTACAGGCTCACCTTGCGAAACTCCCAAGGCTCGGCCAGATCCGGCAACGTCAGCGCATCCAGGATCTCCAGCCGCCGATAATCCGGGTGCTGAAAGTCCCGCACCCGTGAATCCGCCACCAGCGCCTCTCGGCCGCGAGTGAGAAACTGATCCAGCAGCGGCAGGTTCGCCCGGTCATAAAGCACGTCAGCCACCAGGATCAAATCGAAGCGGTCAGCCTCGGCAAAAAAATCTTCCGAGTAACCCAGCGCCACACCGTTAAGCTCGGCATTCGCCCGGCAAGACGCCAGCGCCAACGGGTCCAGATCGCAAGCCACCACTTCCAGCGCACCGGCTTTGACGGCAGCAATCCCCGCCACGCCGGAACCCGCGCCGAAATCCAGCACGCGTTTGCCGGCGACCCACTCAGGATTCGCCGCCAGATACCTCGCCAACGCCAAGCCACTGGCCCAGCAAAAGCTCCAATAGGGCGGCTCGTGCAGGATGCGCCGGGTTTCTTCGGGGCTGAAGGCGCGGTCCATGTTGTCGGCGTCCAGCAGCCACAACGACAGCTCGGTGCCCGGCAGCGGGCAGGGCACCAGGTGCGCATCGCCGATCAGCTCACTGAGCGCGGCTTGCAGGCCCAGCGGTGGCGTCATGGTGCCGGGACGAGTTGCAGAGGGCCGGTGCTCTGGGTGATCGCCTGGGTGATGCGCACCGCAGGCAGGTGCAGGATCAACTGGCCCGACTGGCTGGCGCGGCCGCGCAACTCCACCCGCGCACCGGCCGGGAAGGCCTCGGGGTTAAAGCGCAAACGAAAGGCCAGGGGTTGGTTGTTGCCGCTCAGCACGCTGCTGGCGAGCAGTTGTTGCGGGCGCGAGCGGTCATCGATCACCAGCAGCGCCAGCTCAACTTCGGCACCGGCAGGTACGCCGTTGAGGGTGCCGTTGATTTCACGCTGATACGCCGGCAGCGGGCCGAGGTCTTCAATGCCCGGGACTTTTTTCTCCTGGGCGGGCGTCGGTTGAGGGGTGGTTGGCTTGGGGGCTTCGCTGCTGCAGGCGACCAGGACACTGAACAGGGCGAGCAAAACAAGTGGTCGTAACTGCATGTACGGCTCCAGAAAGGGCAAAATCCGTGACTTGAACACAAAGAAACATATAAGCCAGCCTATATACCGTAAAGGCTATGGCTTGTCTTGCCACAGGGATGCGCTACCATGGCCCTCCCTTTTTTTGTTGCCTGCCAACCATGCACTGTCCCTTCTGCGGTGCCAACGACACCAAGGTCATTGACTCGCGTCTGGTCGCCGAGGGCGATCAAGTGCGTCGCCGGCGCGAATGCCTGGCCTGCGGTGAGCGTTTCACCACCTTCGAAACCGCCGAACTGGTGTTGCCCCGCCTGATCAAGTCCGACGGCAGCCGCCAACCTTTCGACGAAGAAAAACTGCGTGCCGGTATGCAGCGCGCCCTGGAAAAACGCCCGGTGAGTGTCGAGCGCCTGGAAGCGGCGCTGGTGCACATCAAGCACAAACTGCGTGCGACCGGCGAGCGCGAGGTCAAGAGCCTGGTGGTTGGAGAGCTGGTGATGGGCGAGCTGCAAAAGCTCGACGAAGTTGCCTACATCCGTTTCGCCTCGGTGTATCGACGCTTCCAGGACCTCAATGAGTTCCGCGAAGAGATCGACCGCCTGGCCCGTGAGCCTGCCAAAGAATGAATTCGCCTAGCGCTGAACAAGCTGTCCTCGACGCCCACTACATGGCCCGTGCCCTGGAACTGGCCCGTAAAGGCCTGTACACCACCCACCCCAACCCTCGGGTGGGCTGCGTGATTGTGCGGGATGGGCAGATTGTCGGCGAAGGCTGGCATGAACGTACCGGCGAGCCCCATGCCGAGCCCAATGCCCTGCGCGCCGCTGGCGACAAGGCACGCGGCGCCACGGTGTACGTGACCCTTGAGCCCTGCAGCCACCACGGCCGCACGCCGCCATGCGCCGATGCGCTGGTGAGTGCGGGTGTGGCGCGTGTGGTCGCCGGCATGCAGGATCCCAACCCGGAAGTGGCGGGGCGCGGCATGCAGCGTCTGGCCCTGGCGGGTATCGAGACTCGCAGCGGCGTGCTGGAACAAGAAGCGCGGGCGCTGAACCCGGGCTTCCTCAAACGTATGGAACACGGCTTGCCGTTTGTGCGGGTCAAGCTGGCGATGAGCCTGGACGGGCGCACTGCGATGGCCAGCGGCGAAAGCCAATGGATCACCGGCCCCGACGCCCGCGCAGCGGTGCAACGCCTGCGCGCCGAGGCGAGTGTGGTGCTGACCGGTGCCGACACCGTGTTGGCCGACGGTGCTCGCCTGACCGTACGCGCCGCCGAGCTGGGCCTGGATGAAGCAACCACCGCCCTGGCCATGTCGCGTCCGCCCTTGCGCGTGTTGATCGATGGCCGCCTGCGCGTGCCGCTCAACGCGCCGTTCTTCAAGGCTGGCCCAGCGCTGGTCATCACTTGCGTCACCCCGGAAAATCAGTTCCCCCGTGGCCCTGAATGCCTGGTGGTGCCGGGCGTGGATGGCCAGGTCGACCTGCGCTCGGCGTTGGTTGCGCTGGCAGCCCGTGGCGTCAACGAAGTGCTGGTGGAGGCCGGCCCGAGCCTGGCAGGTGCGTTTGCCCAACAGGGCCTGGTGGACGAGTACGTGATATTCGTCGCCGGCAAGTTCCTCGGTTCCGCTGCCCGGCCTTTGCTCGACTGGCCGCTTGAGAAACTGGCCGACGCCCCCCACCTCAAGATCACTGAAATGCGCGCTGTAGGCGACGACTGGCGAGTCACTGCCATCCCTGTGCCAGCAGCGAGCGTATAATTCTGACCGGACGCTCAAGTGTCCCGTACCGTTTTCCAGGAGAAGGCCATGTTCACCGGCATCATCGAATCCATCGGCAGCATCCGCGCCATGACCCCCAAAGGCGGCGACGTTCGCCTGCTGGTTGAAACCGGCAAGCTGGACCTGGGCGACGTCAAGCTGGGCGACAGCATCGCCGTCAGCGGCGTGTGCCTCACCGTCATCGAACTGCCAGGCAACGGTTTCGCCGCCGACGTCAGCCGGGAAACCCTGGACTGCACCGCGATGAACGACCTTAAAGCTGGCAGCCCGGTCAACCTGGAAAAAGCCCTGACCCCGACCACCCGCCTGGGCGGCCACCTGGTCAGCGGCCATGTCGATGGCGTCGGCGAAGTTGTCTCGCGCAGCGAAAACGCGCGTGCCGTGGAATTCCGCATCCGCGCACCCAAAGAGCTGGCCAAGTACATCGCCCACAAAGGCTCGATCACCGTCGACGGCACCAGCCTCACCGTGAACGCCGTGAACGGCGCCGAATTTGAACTGACCATCATTCCCCACACCCTCAGCGAAACCATCATGGCGTCTTACCAGCCGGGTCGCCGGGTGAACCTGGAAGTGGACTTGCTGGCCCGTTACCTGGAGCGCCTGTTGCTGGGCGAAAAGGCCGCAGAGCCTACTGCCGGTAACATCACTGAAAGTTTTCTGGCCGCTAACGGCTACCTGAAATCCTGACCAAGGGGGTGCCACGTGGCGCTCAATAGCATCGAAGAACTGGTTGAAGACATCCGCCAAGGCAAGATGGTCATCCTGATGGATGACGAAGACCGCGAGAACGAAGGCGACATCATCATGGCCGCCGAGGCCTGCAAGCCTGAGCACATCAACTTCATGGCCAAGCACGCCCGTGGGCTGATCTGCATGCCCATGAGCCGCGAGCGTTGCGAGTTGCTCAAGCTGCCGCTGATGGCGCCGCGCAATGGGTCGGGTTTTGGCACCAAGTTCACCGTGTCTATTGAAGCGACCACCGGCGTCACCACCGGTATCTCCGCCGCTGACCGCGCGCGCACCGTGCAAGCCGCCGCCGCGAAAGACGCCAAGGCCGAAGACATCGTCAGCCCTGGCCATATCTTCCCGCTGATGGCCCAACCGGGCGGCACCCTGGCCCGTGCCGGCCACACCGAAGCGGCCTGCGACCTGGCGCGCATGGCCGGTTTCGAGCCGAGCGGCGTGATCTGCGAAGTGATGAACGACGACGGCACCATGGCCCGTCGCGCCGAACTCGAAGCCTTTGCCGCTGAACACGACATCAAGATCGGCACCATTGCCGACCTGATCCACTACCGCATGATCCACGAACGTACCGTTCAGCGGATTGCCGAGCAGCCGCTGGACAGCGAACTGGGCCAATTCAATTTGGTGACCTACCGTGATTCAGTGGAAGGCGACGTGCACATGGCCCTGACCCTGGGCACCATTTGCGCCGAAGAGCCGACCCTGGTGCGCGTGCATAACATGGACCCCTTGCGTGACCTGTTGATGGTCAAGCAACCGGGCCGTTGGAGCCTGCGAGCCGCCATGGCCGCGGTTTCCGAGGCGGGCAGTGGTGTGGTGCTGTTGCTGGGCAACCCGGTGGATGGTGATGTGCTGCTGGCGCATATCCGTGAAACCGCCGAGCACACCCAGGTCAAGACACCGACCACCTACAGCATCGTCGGTGCCGGTTCGCAGATACTGCGCGACCTCGGCGTGCGCAAAATGCGCCTGATGAGTGCGCCAATGAAATTTAATGCGATATCCGGTTTCGACCTGGAAGTAGTAGAATACGTGCCCTCCGAATAAAGGCTGGCGATTTTTGCCCCTTGTTCGCGGTTAACACATCACTGAGGGACGCACTTTTCGCGTCCCTGCTCTTTAAGAGATTTGTCGAATGACCCTGAAGACCATCGAAGGTACCTTCATCGCCCCCAAAGGCCGCTATGCCCTGGTGGTTGGCCGCTTCAACAGCTTCGTCGTTGAAAGCCTGGTAAGCGGTGCTGTGGACGCCCTGGTTCGCCACGGTGTGAGCGAAAGCGATATCACCCTTATCCGTGCCCCTGGCGCCTTCGAGATTCCACTGGTTGCGCAAAAAGTTGCTCAACAGGGTGAATACGCGGCAATCATCGCCCTGGGCGCGGTCATTCGTGGCGGTACTCCGCACTTCGAATACGTGGCAGGCGAATGCACCAAGGGCCTGGCCCAGGTGTCCATGGAGTTCGGTGTGCCGGTAGCATTCGGCGTGCTGACCGTTGATTCCATCGAGCAAGCCATCGAGCGTTCCGGCACCAAAGCCGGTAACAAAGGCGCTGAAGCTGCCCTGTCCGCCCTGGAAATGGTCAGCCTGCTGTCGCAGTTGGAGGCCAAGTGATTTCCGACGAGAGCGACAACTTCAACCCGCGTGAGCCACGCCCTGCCGATGCTGGCAAACCGTCCAAGAACGAGAAGCGTCGCGCTGCTCGTCAACTGGCGACCCAGGCGCTGTACCAGCGTCACCTGGCCGGCGCTTCGTTGAACGAGATCGAAGCACAGTTTCGCGTCGACAACGATTTCACCTTTGCCGACCTGCCGTACTTCCACGACATCCTGCACGGTGTGCATGCCCACCTGACCGAGATCGACACGGCCCTGGCACCTTGCCTGGACCTGACCATCGAAGAGCTGGACCCGGTTGAACTGTGCGTGATGCGCCTGTCGGCCTGGGAACTGCTGTATCGCGTCGACGTGCCGTACCGCGTGGTGATCAACGAAGGCATCGAACTGGCGAAAGTCTACGGTTCGACCGACGGCCACAAGTTCGTCAACGGCGTGCTCGACAAGCTGGCCCCGCGCCTGCGTGAAGCCGAAGTGAAGGCGTACAAGCGCTAAGCGCTTGAGTCCTGAATGGGCGAGTTTGAGCTGATCCGCAACTACTTCGCCGCCGCGCCTTGTGCGCAAGGCGGCGAAGGCATTGCGTTGGGGATCGGCGATGACTGCGCCTTGCTGGCGCTCCCCGCCGGGGAGCAGTTGGCAATCTCCACGGATACCCTGGTAGCCGGCGTACACTTTGCCGACCCTTGTGATCCGTACCTGCTCGGCCAGCGCTCGCTGGCCGTGGCGGTGAGCGACCTGGCCGCCATGGGCGCCCACCCTCTCGCGTTCACCCTTGCCCTGACTACCCCAACGGTCGATGCCGATTGGCTGCAACGCTATGCCCAGGGTTTGAACGCCATGGCGCAAAGCTGCGGCGTGGGCTTGGTAGGCGGGGACACCACGCGCGGCCCGTTGAGCCTGACCCTGACCGTGTTCGGCCGCGTGCCGGCCGGGCAGGCGCTGACGCGCAGCGGTGCACAGCCGGGTGACCTGCTGTGTGTCGGTGGTGAGCTGGGCAATGCGGCCGGCGCCTTGCCGTTGGTCTTGGGGCAGCGCAGCGCCGATGCCGCCGTCGCCGAGCCGCTGCTGGCCCATTACTGGTCACCGCAGCCGCAGTTGGCCCTGGGGCTGGCGCTGCGGGGCAGGGCGACGTCTGCAATGGACATCTCCGACGGGCTGTTGGCCGATTGCGGGCATATCGCCAAGGCGTCGGCTGTCCGCCTGTTGATCGAGCGCCAGGCCTTGCCGTTGTCCCAGGCCTTGCTGGCGTTTGTCGGGGATGAGGCCGCCCGCGTGGCTGCGCTGAGCGGCGGGGATGACTACGTGCTGGCGTTTACCCTGCCGCCGGCCGAACTGGCGCCCTTGTTGGCGGGCGGTTGGCCGGTGCATGTGATCGGCCGGGTCGAGGCGGGGCAGGGCGTGACATTGCTCGATGCCCAAGGGCAGGACATCACCCCGGCCGTGCGCGGCTATCAGCACTTCAGCGAGACGCCCTGATTCGGCGAGCTGCGCTACCCTCTATACGGTTCTCAAGGTGTAGGAGGTTGTCATCATGGATGTGCGCCGTTGGCTGCTGATTGTGCTGTGCGCGGTCGCGACACTTGTGCACGCGGACGAAGCCCCGGTACCTGGCAAGATCATGCTGGCCAGCGAAGAGTGGAACGACTACACCAACAAAGACGGCAGCGGCCTGGCGTGGGATGTGTTGCGTCAGGTGTTCGAGCCGGCCGGAATCACCCTGCAAACCCGCAGCGTGCCCTATACCCGTTCGGTCGGCTTGGCCCAGCGCGGCGAAGTGGATGGCTGGGTCGGTTCCTACCGTGACGAAGCGACTGGCGTGCTGTACCCCCACTGGAACTTCGACTCCGACCACATCTACGCCCTCGGACTGGCCACTGCGCCGACGCCCAGCGTGGCCACGCTGGGCAACTACCGCCTGGCCTGGGTGCGCGGCTACAAGTACGAGGAGTACTTGCCCAACGTGCACCGCTTCAACCAGATCGAACGCCGCGACGGCATCCTGCCGATGCTGCAGCACGGCCGCGCAGACTTCTACATCGACGCCCTCAGCGAAGCCCAGTACGTGCTTGGCCAGGCCGATGACCCGACGCAATTCACGCTCACCCACATCGCCGAACTGCCGCTGTACCTAGGGTTTGCTGATACCGAGCGCGGCCGGGCATTGATGGCTGTATACGACCAGCGCATGGCGGCGCTGGTGAAAAACGGCGAGTTGAAGCCGATTTTCGAGCGCTGGAAACAGCCCTATCCGTTCTGATGGGCATAGAACCGGGATGAAGGCCAATCGAACCGATTGATCTTTATCAGCGATAATTCAGCTTAAGCGTCTGTAGGAACCTGCTGTTACAATGCCCGTCATCGTAAAAACTGAAATCAGGAGCACACGGTGCCCGTCGTTTTCGTCGCCGCTTCCAAGCTGCCTACCCCTTTTGCCACGTTCACCATGAATGGCTTTCTCGAAGAAGCCACCGGCCGCGAGCACGTTGTGCTCAGCCTGGGCGACATCGCTGACGGCGCGCCGGTGCTGGGCCGTGTGCATTCCGAATGCCTGACCGGTGACGCGTTGTTCAGCCAGCGTTGCGACTGCGGTTCGCAACTGGAAGCCGCGATGCGTGCCATCGCCCGCGAAGGCCGGGGCGTTCTGCTCTACCTGCGCCAGGAAGGCCGTGGTATCGGCCTGATGAACAAGATCCGTGCGTATGAGCTGCAAGACGGCGGCGCCGACACCGTTGAAGCCAACGAGCGCCTGGGCTTTGCCGCTGACCAGCGCGACTACGCGATCTGCCTGCCGATGCTGGAGCACCTGGGCGTCAAATCCCTGCGCCTGATGACCAACAACCCACGCAAAGTCAAAGCCTTGACCGACATGGGCATCACCGTGGCCGAGCGCGTGCCGCTGCACACCGGGCACAACCCGCACAACAAACTGTACCTGGCCACCAAGGCCAGCAAGCTCGACCACATGATGGGCAACGAGCATCAGGGCGAGGTCGACCGCGCGTGACCCGTGGCCAGGTGAAACGGAGACTGTCCTTCAATTGGTGGCAGTACCTGGCCCTGGCACTGCTCCCGCTGTTTGTGATCAACCTGGTGTTTGGCCAGGCTGAATCATTGCTTCCCGTATTGGCCATGCCGTTCTTCATTGCCGGCGTGGCCTCTATGTTTCTGAGCCTGCGTTATTTCCATGGCTATAAACACGCACTGATCGCCACCTCCAAAGCCCTCGATACCCCTGAAGAACCGGCGGCCTGGATCACCCTGGCGGCCCGTCGGCGCACGGCGTTGCTGGTTGCCGCCATTCCTGCGTGGATCGGCGCGCTGGCGGTGTTTGTCGGACTGGAAGCGGTGCCGCTGTTTCTGTTGGCCCTGTCGACGCAGGTGTTGTTCTACCTCTATCGCATTCCGCGTCAGCTGGGATGAGGCGTTACTGGCTGGCGCTTCTGCTGGCATTAAGCACCCAGGCGTTGGCGGCCGAACGTGTGATCAGCCTGGCGCCGTCCCTCTCTGAAATCGTGGTTGAACTGGGCGCTGCCGACCTGCTGGTGGGCGTGCTCGACGGCGGCGATCGGCCTGCGGCTTTGGCGAATGTGCCGTCAGTGGGGCATTACGGCCAGTTGGACATGGAGCGCCTGCTCAGCCTTAAACCGGACCTGATCCTGCTCTGGCCGGGCAGCGTTGGCCCGGCCCAGCGCGAACAACTGCAGCACCTGAATATCCCGGTGTACGTCGCCGAACCCCACAGCCTTGAGCAACTGACTACCCAGGTCCAGGCCATCGCCGACCAATTGGGGCGTGCTGAGGCGGGTCGACAACTGGCCGCACAACTGCGCCAGCGACTGGCTGAGTTGCGCCAGCGCTATCAGCGCGCCGAGCCCTTGCGCGTGTTTTACCAGGTGTGGAACCAGCCGCTGTATACCGTGGGCGGCGGGCAAATCATCAGCGATGCGTTGAGGGTGTGCGGCGCGCGTAATGTGTTCGATGACCTCAAGCTACCGGCGCCGCAGGTGAGTATCGAGTCGGTGTTGCAGCGTGATCCCGAGATGATTCTGGTGGGCGATCAGGTGCAGAAGGAGGCCTGGAAGGTGTGGACGGCGATGGCTGGGCGGGTGCGGCTGGTGCCAGACAAGGGCCTGGAGCGACCCAGCGGGCAGATGTTGGAGGCGGTGGGGCGGTTGTGTCAGGTCATAGCGCCGGGCCTGTAATACCGCTATCGCAGGCAAGCCAGCTCCCACATTTGGAACGCGTTCCCCCTGTGGGAGCTGGCTTGCCTGCGATGAGGCCGGACCTGCCAACTCAGATCTCAGGTGTCCAAGTCACCCCAACCCTCCAAACCCGACCCTCTTCACGATAATACTGGTTGTTCTCGAAATCCGGGTCCTGATAGCTGTACATCGCCCGCGCATAGGCCTTGTCCAACACATTATCGACCTTGAACGACACCAGCACCTCGCGGTTCAACACCCAACTGCTGCGCAGCCCCAATAAGGCATACCCGCCGAGGCGATTCCGATTCTCTTCATCGTCATAGCTGCGGCTGATCGCTTGCCAGCTGGCACCCACCCCCAGCTTGTCGAACTGCCGATCCACATCCAGGTTCAGCGTGCGCCGCGCCCGACGGGCCAGGGTATGGCCGCTGTCACGGTCGCGAGGGTCTATGATCGAGACGCCCAGGTTGCCTTGCCAGCCGAACACCTGCTGCTTGAGCGCCGCTTCAAACCCGTTGATCCGTGCGGACGCCACGTTGTGCGGGATGTAGAGGTCCGCCGGCTGGGCGACGATGGCGTCTTTCAGGTCGGTGCGATACAGCGAGGTTTCCAGGCGCGTGGTGTCGCTCAGCTGGCTGCGCCACTGCACCTCATAGGTTTTTGAATGTTCGGGCTTGAGGTCGGGGTTGCTGCTGCCGGGGTAGTACAAGTCATTGAAACTTGGCGCACGGAAGCCTTCGCTGTAGGACAGCAGTACGTCGTTGTCCGGGTTCAGCGGCACGGTCAGGGTGCCACTCCACGTATTCTGGCTGCCGAACTGCTGGTTGGTGTCGTGACGCAGGCCCAGCTCGGTGGAAAACCGCTCGGCCGCGAAGCGATGCTGGATGAACACCGCACGGTTCCAGCGGCTGTCTTCGTCGAAGTCAGTGGTGGCGCGCACGCGGTCTTCATACCAGTCGCCACCGAGGATCAGGCTGTTGCGGTCATCCAGGGTCAGGTCGTTCTGCCAGTTCACCGAGTCGCGGTAGGTGTTGAAGGCGCTGCCCTCATCGCTGAGATGGTCGCGCTTCTTGTCGCGGTTCTCGCTGTGGCCCAGTTCCAGGCGGGTTTGCCAGCGCTCGTTGAGCTTGGCGTCGACATAACCGCTGGCACTGCTCACGGTGTAGTCGGTGTAGGGTTTCTGGCCGACGGTTTCGAAAAAGCTGACGTAGCGCCCGAACGGGTTGTCGTATTCCGACCTACCCCGGCCATCCAACAGGTTGAAGCCGACTTCGAGGTCATCGCTCAACGAGTGGCTGAGGTTCAGGCTCAAGGACTTGTTGCGATAGGCATCATGATCGCCATCGCTGGCAAACGACTCATGGGTCCAGTTGATGCCCTGGGTTTCATCCAGGCTGGCGCCGAGGTTGAAGCGCGTGCGCTCGTCGCCGCCCGACAGGCCGAGGCTGCGTTCCCACGTCTGGTTGCTGCCAAAGCCTACGTGCAGACGCGGATGAACGCCGGCCTGGGCGTTGCGCCGGGTGAAAATCTGGATGACCCCGCCGATGGCATCGCTGCCGTAGATCACCGAGCGCGAACCGCGCAGCACTTCTACCCGCTCAATCTGGTCGACGCTGAGGAACTGCAACCCGCTGTCGCCCGAGGTGGCGTTGGCGATGCGCTGGCCATCCACCAGCACCAGGCTTTGGGCTGATTTGGTGCCGCGAATGAACACCCCCGGCAAACTGCCGCGCCCACCGGTTTGTGCGATTTGCACGCCGGGCACGCGGCTCAGCAGGTCGGTGACGCTGGTGGGTTGCAGGCGGTCGATGTCGTCGCGGGTAAACACAGTGTTGGCGGCGCTGCTGTCATTGCGCGCCTGCACCTGGCGGTTGGCGGTGATGACCACGTCGGGGAGGCTCAGGGCCTGGTCGCGGGTGTCGGCGAGCAGTTCGGGGGCGGGGAGAAGCAGGAGGGGCAGGGCGAGGCGAAGGCGATTCATGAGCTGTCCATAGCATTCAAATGCAATGCAAAACCACTGTGGGAGCTGGCTCGTCGGGTCGCCGCACCGCTGCGATGCAGGCACCTCGGTTTTTCAGGGTGACCGGGGTGATGCTATCGCCGGCAAGCCGGCTCCTACAGGTATGGTGTTTACAGGTTGAGCAAGCCCAGGCGTTCGCGAACCGACGCCTCGATCCCGGCCTCGTCCAACCCGCATTCGGCCAGCATCTGCGCCGGCTTGGCGTGTTCGACGTACACATCCGGCAAGCCCAGGTGCAGCACCGACTTGAGGATGTTCTCCCGCGCCAGGAACTCGCTGACGGCCGCACCGGCGCCGCCCATGATGGCGTTCTCTTCGACGGTCACCAGCAGCTCATGGCTGCCGGCAATCTCACGCACCAGGTCTTCATCCAGGGGTTTGACGAAACGCATGTCGACCACGGTGGCGTCGAGCTTCTCGGCGACTTTCATGGCTTCGGCCAATTGCACGCCGAACACCAGGAACGCGGTCTTGCTGCCTTGGCGACGCACGATGCCTTTGCCGATCTCGATAGGTTCAAGGTCCTTCTCGATCACCGCATTCGGGCCGTTGCCGCGTGGGTAGCGCACGGCGGCCGGGCCGTTGTACAGGTGGCCGGTGCTGAGCATCTTGCGCAGTTCGTTTTCATCGCTCGGCGTCATCACCAGCATGCCGGGGATGCAGCGCAGGTAGGACAAATCGAAGCTGCCGGCGTGGGTCGGGCCGTCTTCGCCTACCAGGCCTGCGCGGTCGATGGCGAACAGCACATCAAGGTTCTGTACCGCCACGTCGTGGACCAATTGGTCGTAGCCGCGCTGCAGGAAGGTGGAGTAGATCGCCACCACCGGCTTGGCGCCTTCGCAGGCCATGCCGGCCGCAAAGGTCACCGCGTGCTGTTCGGCAATCGCCACGTCGAAGTAGCGCAGCGGGAAACGCTCGCTGAAGGCCACCAGGTCGGAGCCTTCCTTCATCGCCGGGGTAATCCCCACCAGGCGCGGGTCGGCCGCAGCCATGTCGCAGAGCCATTCGCCGAATACACCGGAATACTTAGGCCCGCTGGCCTTTTTCGGCGCAGCGGCGGGGGCGTCCAGGGGTTCCAGCTTGGTGATGGCGTGGTAGCCAATCGGGTCGACTTCCGCCGGGGCGAAGCCTTTGCCTTTCTTGGTGACGATGTGCAGGAACTGCGGGCCCTTGAGGTCACGCATGTTGCGCAGCGTGGCGATCAGGGTGGGCAGGTCGTGGCCGTCGATCGGGCCGATGTAGTTCCAGCCCAGCTCTTCGAACAGGGTGCCGGGCACCAGCATGCCCTTGGCGTACTCTTCGGTACGACGGGCAATTTCCCACGCGCCGGGCAGACGCGAGAGCACCTTCTTGCTGCCTTCACGCATGCTGGCATAGGTGCGGCTGGAGAGGATTTTTGCCAGGTAATTGGACAGGCCACCGACATTGCGCGAGATCGACATGTCGTTGTCGTTGAGGATCACCAGCATGTTGGCGTCCACTTCCGGCGCATGGTTCAGCGCTTCGAACGCCATGCCGGCGGTCAACGCGCCGTCGCCAATCACCGCAATCGCCTTGCGATCGCTGCCTTGCAGGCGGGCGGCAATGGCCATGCCCAGCGCTGCACTGATGGACGTGCTGGAGTGGCCGACGCCAAAGGTGTCGTACTCGCTCTCGGAGCGACGCGGGAAGGCGGCAATGCCGTCCTTCTGGCGCAGGGTGCCCATCTGCTCGCGGCGACCGGTGAGGATCTTGTGCGGATACGCCTGATGGCCCACGTCCCACACCAGCCGGTCATCCGGGGTGTCGAACACGTAATGCAGGGCGATGGTCAGCTCGATGACGCCCAGGCCGGCACCGAAATGCCCACCGGTCTGGCCGACCGTGTAGAGCAATTCCAGGCGCAACTCATCGGCCAGGGTTTCCAGCTCGGCTTCACCCAGTCGACGCAGGCCGGCCGGCGTGACAGCACGGTCAAGCAGGGGCGTGGACGGGCGCTTGCGGGGAATCTCTTGAAACGTCGTGGGCATCAGGCGAATCGTTATAGGTATAGAAGAGGCGGCAGTTTACCTCAAGCATCGCAAACTGCCCACGCAGAGCGCCGAACTTGGCCGATATGCGGCCGTAAAGGCCACCGTTATCAGTGGCGGCGTTCGACGATATACCGCGCCAGGTCACGCAGTGGCTCGGCCGCCGCGTCGAAAGGTCGCAGGGCGTCCAGGGCCTGGTCGCGCAGTTCCAGGGCGTAGGCCTTGGCCGCGTCCAGCCCAAGCAGCGCAGGATAAGTCGGTTTGTCCCGTGCGATGTCGGCACCTTGGCGTTTGCCCAGGGTGGCGGTGTCACTTTCTACGTCGAGAATGTCGTCCTGCACCTGGAAGGCCAGGCCGATGGCGCGGGAGTAGGTCTGCAGGGCGGCCAATTGCGCAGCGGTCGCTTGGCCGCTGGCCAGTGCGCCCAGCTCCACGGCGGCTTCGATCAGCGCGCCGGTCTTGTGGCGATGCATGTACTCCAGGGCTTGCTGGTCGAGCTTGAGGCTGACCGAACCCATGTCGATGGCCTGGCCGCCGACCATACCGGCCGGGCCCGCTGCGTGAGCCAACTTGGTGACCATGCGCAGGCGAATCTCGGCATTGACGCTGCTCAAGGCCGGGTCCAGCAACGCGCTGAACGCCAGGCTCTGCAGACCGTCGCCGGCCAGGATCGCATAGGCTTCATCAAAGGCTTTGTGGGTGGTGGGCTGGCCGCGACGCAGGTCGTCATCGTCCATCGCCGGCAGGTCGTCATGCACCAGGGAATAGGCGTGAATCAGCTCCACTGCACAGGCGGCGCCATTGGCCTCTTCGGCCGGCGCACCCAGGGCTTCGCACGCGGCATAGGCCAGCAACGGGCGCACGCGCTTGCCGCCGTTCATCACGCTGTAGCGCATGGCCTCATAGAGGCGGTTCATTTCCGGGCTTGGCGGAACAAACAAGGGCGCAAGCGCCGCATTGACCCGGGCTTGGCTACTGGCCTGATACGCGTCGATCATTCTGGCTGTTCCGCATCGAAAGGTTCTTCGGCCAACTCCCCGTCACGTTCGAGCAGTACTTGCACCTTCTGCTCCGCCTGCGCCAGGGCACTTTGACAGTCACGGGTCAGGCCGATGCCTTGCTCAAACGCTGTCAACGAGTCTTCCAGCGACAACTCGCCGTTCTCCAGACGCTCGACCAGGGTTTGCAGGTCGGCGAGGGATTGTTCGAAATCGAGTGCAACTTTTTTGCGGGCCATGGCGGCTATTCCGGTAGACGGTAAACGGGCGCGACACTAGCAGACATGGGGGTTCTGGGCAAATGAGCGGGGTGGTCGAGCAAGGTCATGAGCCGAATAAAAAAGTTATTCGGCTCACTAAATGAGCCGATTAGCGACTTTATTCGGCTCACGGTTCTTTCAGGCGCTGGTCCGAAATCGTACTTGAAACCCGTCATCAAGTTACGCGGCGCGAATACACCCCGGCGCGTGTGCAGGCCGTTCGAGCAAGCGCCAGAGCATCTCGGCATTTTTGTAGGCGTTGGCAATCAGAGGGGCCACGCGCCACAGCTCGAACGCATTGCGCTCGTGGGCGGTGACGTCATCGTTGCGCAGTCGTGTCCACCAATCCAATGCTTGCTGATCGCGTTCGGAGGTTGGGGGGGGGCTTGGCTGACTGCTCATCGGGACTCGTTGGCTTGCATAACCACCGCGCAATGGGCCATGGCCTTATTGCCCTGCAGCGCGGTTGGCGTCGAGTGTTGCCCTTGCGCATCCTTAAGTTGTGCCTCAAAGGCCTGTAACCCTTCGTGCATTTTCTGCAAGGTCGCAATCTGCGTGGCCAACGCTTGTTTCTTGGCAGCGATGGCCTGGTCGGCACGTTCCCATGGCAGCACATCGCCCGGGTGGTCCTGCAGGGTTTGCTGCAACTCCTTGAGCTTGAAGCCCAGTTGCTGCGCACACTTGATAAACATCAACCGCTCGACACTCTGCGCAGAATACACCCGGTACTGCCCCTGGCGTTGCGGCGTGGGCAGCAGCCCGATCGCCTCATAGTGACGGATCGCCTTGACGGTCGTGCCCGACAGTTGCGCGGCTTTGCCGATGTACATGAAAACTCCCTTTTTCAACGAGTGTGCCCGCTTGCTTCAACCACTTTGTTCGCTGCGCCGGCGTAGAGCCCAGCACCGGCCCGAACAGCAGCGTCTTGACTGGCTTGATGCCACAAAACGCCAGGGTGGTCTTGCGCATCTGGTGGACGCCCGGCATGCGATAGAACCAGCGGTAATACCACGGCGGCGTGTCCAGGGTCACCAACAAATGTGCAGTGCGGCCGAGCAACAGCTTGTCGGGGAAAGCCTTGCCCTTGCGGTATTTGAAGGCGAAGCCGGGTAGGAAGATTCGGTCAATGAAACCCTTCATCAACGCCGGAATACCGCCCCACCAGATGGGATAGATGAAGGTCAGGTGGCTCGCCCATAGGATGTCGGCTTGGGCGCTGAGCAGGTCGGGTTCCAACGGTTGGAGTTGGGTGTAGCCGCTGTGCAGATTGGGGTCGAAAACCAGCTCGCCCAAGCGTAGGACGCGGACTTCATGGCCGGCGATTTTTGCGGCCTGGATGTAGGTATCGGCCAGTGCGGAACACAAGCTGGACGTTGAAGGATGGCCAAGGATAACCAGGGTGCGCGGCGTCATGGGTGGATCCTGAAATAGAGTATTTCAGGGTAAGGGCTGCCGTATAGGGGAGAGTCAAGGCGTAGGGCCGCCATGGCCAGCAGGGCATTTCGGTATTGTTTGAAAGGTTCTTCCTTGAGCGTTCTTGGCCCCTTGTGGCCGTCAATGCCCCTGACTAGCCTGCCTCAACACTCAAAGAGCGAAACGGCATGAGCGAACCCGGTATCGGCTTGACCACACCGCCTGCGGGCTACAGCGACTGGTTGACGGACTTGAAAGGCCGAATTCACACGGCGCAACAACGTGCAACACTGGCCGTGAATCGGGAATTGGTGTTGCTCTATTGGCAGATTGGCCACGACATTTTGACCCGCCAGGCGGAGCAGGGCTGGGGTAGCAAAGTTATTGATCGACTTGCCCAGGATTTGCGCGTGGCGTTTCCCAACATGAAGGGGTTTTCGCCGCGTAACCTCAAGTACATGCGCGCTTTTGCCGAGGCGTGGCCAGACCCTGAATTTGTGCAAGAGGTGCTTGCACAATTGCCCTGGTATCACCATCTGGCATTGCTCGACAAACTCCCAGGCCCCGAAACCCGCCGCTGGTACATCGCCCAGGCGATAGAAAACAATTGGTCGCGTAACTCGCTGGTGGTGCACATCGAAAACCGCTTGCTGGAGCACAGCGGCAAAGCTGTCAGCAATTTTGAAAGTCCCCCCAATTTGCCAAGCATCGAGCAGATTGCGCGGGAGTTGGCGGCGCACTAAACAAAAAGCCTGCTTTTCAGGGCAGGCTTTGTGTGCGGTTTTTAATCAGTCCTTACGCGCCGTCAGCGCCGCGTACCCATTCATCAAGTTGCGATAGTTGGGAATACGTTGGGACAACAGGTTCCCCAAGCCTTCGATGTCGTTGCGCCAGTCGCGGTGCAGCTCACAGGCCACCGAGAACCAGTTCATCAGTTGCGCGCCCGCTTGGGTCATCCGGCTCCAGGCCGCCTGTTGCACCGTGGTGTTGAAGGTGCCCGAGGCGTCAGTCACCACGAACACTTCGAACCCTTCCGCCAGCGCCGACAAGGTTGGGAACGCTACGCACACATCGGTGACCACACCGGCAATGATGATCTGCTTACGGCCGGTGGCCTTGATCGCCTTGACGAAGTCTTCGTTGTCCCATGCGTTGATCTGGCCAGGGCGGGCGATGTACGGCGCGTCCGGGAACATCTCTTTCAGCTCGGGCACCAGCGGGCCGTTGGGGCCTTGTTCGAAGCTGGTGGTGAGGATGGTCGGCAGGTTGAAGAACTTGGCCAGGTCCGCCAGGGCCAGCACGTTGTTCTTGAATTCGTTTGGCGAGAAGTCCTGCACCAGTGAGATCAGGCCGGTTTGGTGGTCGACCAGCAATACGATGGCGTCGTCTTTGTTCAAGCGGTTGTAGGTTGGAGTGCTCATGGTTGAAATCCTTTTTTGTTTAAGTGGGTTTGGCGTTGCGTTCAACATGGGCACAGATTAATGGGCAGGCGATGAGGGATAAATCGGCTGGAACAGGTAATATCGTCAACTCAGAAGAGACAATTGCCAGGCTACTAGCGGTTCTGATGGTGTTCGTCGCGGGGAAATGTGAGACAAAAAATCTCACGCGTGAGCTATTGAGCATTGTAAAAATTGCCTGTAGATTTTCTCACGCGTGAGTTTTTCACAACGAGGTCAGCACCATGAAAAGCAGCTCTCCATCGGGCCAGCCCGCAGGGCCCGATACCGATTCAGCAAGCCTTCAGGGAGAGCGCTTGAAACCGTCCGCGAAAAAACCATCGAGCTTCTACATGAAGCAGATGCGCGCGGGCCTGGCGGCCGCCGGTTATGTGAAACACGAGACTTGGGTGCTTCCCGAAAACCGAAGCCTGCTCAAGCAGATGGAGAAACAGCTCCGCCAGCCGATTCTGGCTGGCTCAATCATGTCGGAGATTTACATGAGCGCAGGCACTAACTGGAACATCGATCGACTGTTCACGGCGCTGCAGGCCCTGGACGAAGTGGTTTCCAACGACATCACGCTTTCTCTGGTTCAAGGCTCGGAGTCCAGCATCAAGCTGGAAATGAACGACTTCGGCGGCTTGCCGATTTATATCGCGGTGGTGGGTGAGCAGATCATCGTCGACACCGTGCTGGTCGACGTCGAGTCCATCAACAACGTCGAAAAATTCAATGACGCCGTGCTGCGCAGCCGGGAAATGTTCCCGCTGTCGTCGATCGGCATCGAGTCCATGCCCAACGGGCAAGTGGTTTACAACATGTTCGGTGCGCTGAGTTCTGACTCCAGCCTCACCAACATCGTGACCGAGGTGAAAACCCTCGTCGACAACGTGCAGCGCGCCAGCGAAGCCTTCGAACGTTTCTTCAATTAAGTATTCGGGAGTATCTGATGACTCAGTCCATCTGGAGCAAACTGTTCACCGCGCTGCGTGGCGGTGCCAGCGAAGTCGGCGAAGCGATCGTCGACCAACAAGCCCTGCGCATCCTCGACCAGGAAATCCGCGATGCCGACACCGCGCTGGCCAACGCCAAGCGTGAGCTGGTCAGCATCATGGCCAAGCACAAGTTGGCCAATGACCGCGTCGGCGAGTACGACGCCAAGATCACGGACCTGGAGACCAAGGCGATGGCCGCCATCCAGGCCAACCGCGAAGACCTGGCCCTCGAAGTGGCCGAAGCCATTTCGACCCTGACCAACGAGCGCGACGCCGAGCAGAAGCAAGCCGCCGAATTCGGTGGTTACGCCGACAGCATGCGTAAGGACATCACCAAGGCCGAAAGCCGGATCAAAAGCCTGCGCCAGCAAGTGGACATGGCCAAGGCGCGTGAAAGCGTGCAAAAGGCTCAGGTCAGCGCGTCCATCGCCAGTGGCGGCGCCAACGGCAAGTTGGAGACGGCCGTTGGCACGCTGAACCGCTTGCAAGCCAAGCAGCAGCAACGCGCCGCTGAACTGGAAGCCCAGGACGAACTGGCCGAGGCCTCGACGGGGACTGACCTGGAACGCAAGTTGCGCGAAGCCGGCATCACGCCGAACGAAGGCAGCGCCAATGCGATTCTGGAGCGCCTGAAGCAGAAGTCGGCTGAGTAAATAATGCCGCAACAGGGAGGGCCTATTCTCGGCCCTTTCTTTTTACGTCGAGGTCAGGATGGACGCCCTCAAGGGTTTCAAGATGATCGCAGGCCTTGCCCTGCTGATGGTCGCACTGCAGCTGTTCAATGTGGCGACCGGTTACAGCCTCATGGCCTTTGGCTTGATCCCCAGGACGGTGCCGGGCCTGTTCGGCATCCTCACTTCACCGTTTTTACACGGGTCCTTGGCTCACCTGAGCGCGAACCTGATTGCCTTTTTGGTACTGGGCACGCTGGTGATGATCGAAGGGTTCAACCGATTCGTGACCGTCAGCATGATCATCATTCTGCTCGGCGGCGCGCTGGTCTGGCTGTTCGGTTTCAGTGGCGTGCACATCGGCGCCAGCGGCTGGGTATTCGGGCTGTGGGCCTACCTGTTGTCGCGTGCCTGGTTCCACAGGAGCTGGACCAACCTGATCACGGCCGGGGTCGTGGCACTGCTGTATGGCGGGCTGGTCTTTGGCTTCCTGCCGCGCCAGGGCGTTTCGTTCGAGGGGCATCTGTTTGGTGCGCTCGCCGGATTTATTGCAGCCAAGGTACTTCTCTCTGCACCGCGCAGCAGGTTTAATGCCGGCTGAGCGCACTGGAGCATCCAGGCGCCGAGACGATGGCAACTACCCAGGGAATCAGGGGCAAAATGTCGATTTTTCTTTTGTTGCGCCTGTACGCCTCCTCCCTCTTTCACCGTTTCGGCTGGGCAGGTCTGGTCATCGCCTTGGGCGTACACCTGAGCACCGCGTACCTGGGCCTGGTGCTACTGGGCGAACGGCACCTCACCACGCTCGCTACGTTTATTTACTTCTATCTCACCACCACCCTCACCGTCGGTTATGGCGACCTCGCGCCGCAGACCTCAGCCGGACGAGTGTTCGTGGCCGCCTGGATCATGCTCGGCGGCATTGCGCTGCTGACGGCGGCCATCGGCAAAACCACCAGCAGTGTCATCGATGCATGGAGAAAAGGCATGAAGGGCAAAGGCGATTTCACCGGCAAGATCGGCCACACGGTGCTCATCGGCTGGGAAGGCGCGCCCAGCGAGCGGGTCATCGAGTTGTTGCTGCAAGACGAAACCTCGAACGACAACCTGATCGTCATTTGCGACTGCACCCTCGAAGAAAACCCCATGCCCGGCAAAGCGGCGTTCATCCGTGGTGAAAGCCTGTCGTCCACCGCGTTATTGCTGCGTGCGGGTGTGCCCGGTGCCGAACGTGTGCTGGTGCGAACCCCGTCGGACGACCTGACACTCGCCACCGTGCTGGCGGTGAACCAACTCAGCCCCGTCGGCCATGTGGTCGCCCACTTCAATGAAAGTGAAATCGCCGCACTCGCCAGCTCCTACGCGCCGCGCCTGGAGTGCACCTCAAGCATGGCCATCGAGATGTTGGTGCGTGCTTCCCAGGACCCGGGCTCGTCAGTCGTCATCAATGAGCTGTTGTGCGTAGGCCAAGGCGCCACCCAATACCTGATGAAATTGCCCGAGGCCTTCGAAGCCACGTTCGGCGATCTTTACAGCCGCATGAAGGAGCATCACAACGCCACCCTCATCGGCTACCGCGCCAAAGGCGCCCAGCAACCTTCGATCAACCCGCCCAGCGCCACACGCGTTGAGGGCGGCGAACTCTTTTACATCGCCTCCACCCGCCTCAAGGACATTTCCAATGGGATGGTTTAAACAGTTGATGGGGCTTGAAGCCCCGAACGCGCGTCCTGAGTCGCACCAGGCGGCCGGCCAAACCCTGCCGAACACCGGCCCGCTGGGCCTGGCACCGGGCAAAGGCGTGATGTTCGACTCCAGCCTCAAATTGCTGCTCGACGAGAAAACCTCGGTCGTCATCCCCGGCTCCCAGGAAATCTGGAGCAACGGCACCGTCGACCTCGGGCAATCGACCTGGCTGTCGCGCTATTACATGAACGACGAAGACTACTGGCTGCAAGTGCACACCACCGGCGAAATCGCCGGGCAGGTGGAGTCGGTTATCCTGTTCAACTACCTGAGCTACGTCACCCTCAGCAGCGAAGCGGAACTGCGCCGGCTGGCCGGCCCACAAAGCCCGATCGGGCTGCCGACCTACACCCACAACGGCGTCGAGTTCACCCGTGTGTGGGGCAGCGAAGCGGGCCAGACCGAACTGGTGGCGATGACCGAACACGTGGTCAATCCCGAAGAGGCCTACAGCGTCGAGCACCGTTCGATGCTATACGCCCGTGACACCGGCCTGACGGACCGCCGCGAGTTCCTGCTGTTTTCCGTCGAAGAAGACGCCGAAGGCACCATCAGCCTGAGCACGTCGCTGGGCATTTCGCTGTACACAACCGACCTGACCGCGCTCTAAACAAGGAAGCCATTCATGCTAGAAGCTCTCTCCATCTCCCTGAACAAAGCCGCCGTGCTCGGGTTTGTCCTCTACATCCTCGGGGCTGCCGTCCTGTTCGTGCTGTTCCAGTTCCTCTACACCCGCATCACCCCGCACAAAGAGTTCGAGCTGATCCGTGCGGGCAACGTGTCTGCGGCGGTCGCCCTGGGCGGCGCCATCGTCGGCTTCGCCATTCCGGCCAGCAACGTGATCGCCTACTCGATCAGCCTCCTCGACTTCGTCGTCTGGGCGGTGATCGCGGCGGTCGTGCAACTGCTGGCGTTCCTGCTGACCAGCCTGGTGCTCAAGGGCACGTCCGAGCGCATCAAGAACGGCGAGCTGGCGGCCGGCATCTACGTGGCGGCCGTGGCCATCAGCGTCGGCATGTTGAATGCCGCGTGCATGACGCCAACCTCGAACTGATCGCCCACGGAGCTCCCGATGAAACGAAGCAAGTACGTCCAGCTGTCGCTGGCAGCGTCGGTCGCCATGGCGATATCCGGCTGTGGGCCAACGGAAAAAACCTACGATTTGCAGAAGAAGTACAACTTTCAGTCGGTGCAGCAATGCGCCGATGAAAAACTGCCGGTGGACGTCTGCTCGGACGCCTACATGACCGCCATGGCCGAACACCGCCGCATTGCGCCGGTGTACGACAACCAGGCCGATTGCGATGCCGACTTTGTCGCCGACTGGTGCCAGCAAGACTCCACCGGCAAATTCATCCCCCGGCTGGGCGGTTTTGAACTGACCGCCGAAGGTCGGGTGACGCAGTCCCAGGTCGACGCGGCCAACGCCCAAGTCGGCGGCGCGCAAGCCAACAGCGGCGGCTCGGGCTTCTCCACCAGCAGCCTGCTGACCGGCCTGCTGATCGGCAACATGCTGAGCAACAACCGCAACAGCTACCGCTCCGAGCCGGTGTACCGCTACCGCGATGACCGTGGCGACTACGGTTCTTCAACGCTCAGCCAGCGCGTCTCCAAAGGCTCGACCTTCAGCCGCTCGAACCAGGCCCGATACGGCAGCAGCAGCTACTCGAACACCCTGCGCTCCTCCAACAAATCCAGCACCGTTGCGTCGGCCACTTCCCGTGGCGGCTTCGGCAGCAAGGCCAGCGCACGCAGCGGCTGGGGCGGCGGCGGGTCGAGCAGCTAAGGAAAGCGAGCCATGAAGAAAATCCACTGCGCAGAACGTCACGACTGGAAACAGACCGCCGACAGCCTCGGCTTTCTGTTCCACACCATCGACGACGAACCCTACTGGGACGAAAGCGCGTACTACCAGTTCACGCTCAAGCAAATCGAGCACGACCTGGAAGACCCAACCACCGAGATCCATGACATGTGCATGGACCTCGTCGCCCGCGTGGTCCAAAGCGAAGAACTGTTGGAACGCCTGAGCATTCCCGCGCCGTTCTACGACATGATCCGCACCTCATGGCGC
This sequence comes from Pseudomonas sp. GW821-FHT05H12, assembly GCF_059419385.1. NCBI lineage: Bacteria > Pseudomonadati > Pseudomonadota > Gammaproteobacteria > Pseudomonadales > Pseudomonadaceae > Pseudomonas > Pseudomonas sp. GW821-FHT05H12. The sequence continues at coordinate 81,553 of NZ_JBWKRS010000025.1, forward strand.
GAAGGCCACCCGCACCTGTACGGGCGCATGGACTTCTCCTACAACGGCGCCGGCCCCGCCAAACTGCTCGAACTCAACTACGACACCCCCACCAGCCTCTACGAAGCTGCCGCGTTCCAATGGGGCTGGCTGGAACAATGCATCGAACGCGGCCTGCTGCCCAAACACGCCGACCAGTTCAACAGCATCGACACCAAACTGCACCAAGCCTTCGCCCAACTGCAGATCAACCAACCGTTCTACTTCGCCTCGATGAAAGACTCGGTCGAAGACAAAGGCACCACCGACTACCTGCGCCTCGTCGCCGAAAAAGTCGGCATCGAATCCCGCCACATCGACATCGAAGACATCGGCCTCACCGCCGAAGGCCGCTTCGTCGACCTCGAAGATCGCTGGATCCCCCACCTGTTCAAACTGCACGCCTGGGAATTCATCTTCCACGAACCCTTCGGCACCGCGATCGCCCAGAGCGACACACAGTTCTTCGAACCCGCGTGGAAATCCATCCTCTCCAACAAAGGCATCCTGCCGCTGCTGTGGGAATACAACAAAGGCCACCCCAACCTACTCGCGTCGCACCTGGATACCGACCCGGGCAAAGCCGTGCCGAAAGGCTGGGTGCGCAAGCCGTTCTTCTCACGGGAAGGGGCGAACATTGAACTGCAAACGGCAGACGGGCTGATCGTGAAAGAGGACGGGCCTTACACCGATGCGCCGTTCATCCTGCAGGAGTTTGCTCCGCTGCCGAAGTTTGGGGACAGCTATACGCTGATTGGGTCTTGGGTGATTGGGGACCAGGCGGCGGGGATTGGCGTGCGAGAAGACAATAGTTTGATCACCAAGGATTCGAGCCGGTTTTTGCCGCATTTGATATTGGATTGAGGACGTTAGTAAGGATTATTTCGGACATTAAAAAGCCGGCTTGTGGCCGGCTTCTCGGGGACTGCTTCAGCTTGTTTTTGACAAACCTCACCAGCCTTCAAATCGCTCAGCCCACGTTGCGTCGGGCTGAATAGTAAGGGCATCCGCGGGAACTCCTCCGCTTCGCCGAGCAGGGTGGATAGCGCAAAGTCACCCCCTGCCAAAGGTGGGCCGCATGATACCCACATTCACCTCAAATGCCCACCTCCGGATCCGATTTAGAGCCTTCCCAGCCCAATAAATGCTCATCCAGCGGCACGGGTGGGCGGCGGTTATTCAGCGTGGACCACCAGAACACCCAGCCCACGATCTGGAAGTTCTGTTCGAAGCGTTGCTCGTAGGTAAGGTATTCGTCGGGGTGTTCGCCGGCGTTGTGGCTGCGCATGCGCAGGCCACCGCCTGGGCGGTTGTAGAGGTATTTGATGCGCAGCATGCCGTCGTGTTCTACGGCGTAGATTTCGCCGTCGATGATTTGGGTGCGGCCTCGGTCGATGGCGAGGGTGGCACCTTGTTGGATGATGTCGATCATGCTGTTGTCGACCATATAAGCGCCCAGGGCGCGGTCGGGGTTTACGTTGAGGGCCTGAAGGGTGTGCAGGGTGACGCGGATGCATTCGGTGGAGGTGAAGGAGGGGTGGAGGTCGATCTCCACGTCGATTTTTTCCGGGCTGGGGGCGGGGCCTGTGAGGTATTTGCCGGCGTCTTCGCGGGCAGAGAGCGCGTTCCTTGCGTTGGGGCCTTCCAGCAAAAAGTTGGCCGGTGGGTGTTTGGGGCCTTCGCCGGTGCGCAGCCAACGGCTGGAGATGCACAGCAGTTCTGCGATCTCGTTGAGTCGGCCCATGGGCACGCCGCGCTTGAACCAGTTGTTCACGTGTTGGGGCGTGACGCCGCGGTTCTTGGCGAAGTCGGAGGCGGAAAGGTGGACTTCCCGTAGTAGCGCTTTTAAGCGATCACCTGATGTATTCATAAACGCAGAGCTTACTGACCGGGGGAACAGATCAAATAAACCATGCGTTGAGCGGCGCCTGTAGGTCTTTGCTTAGTTGTAGCCCGATACTTCTATTTGAGATGGCAATTAAACATCATCTATAAAATGTTGAACTTGCCGTTTAATTTTTCCCACAAAAAAAGCCCCGAATGATCGGAGCTTTTTTTATTGCCGGGGCAATGAGGAGCGGGTATCAGCCTTTGTAGGCAGCGACCGACTTCAGGATCTCGGCGCGGGCGGCGTCTGCGTTGCCCCAGCCTTCGATTTTCACCCATTTGCCTTTTTCGAGGTCTTTGTAGTTCTCGAAGAAGTGCTTGATCTGTTCCAGCAGCAGTGGCGGCAGGTCGGTGTATTCCTTCACGTCCACGTACAGCTGGGACAGCTTGTCGTGTGGTACCGCGATAACCTTGGCGTCGCCGCCGCCGTCGTCGGTCATGTTCAGGATGCCGACTGGACGTGCGCGGATCACCGAGCCTGGCGCAACCGGGTAAGGGGTTACGACCAGTACGTCGAGGGGGTCACCGTCGTCGGCCAGGGTGTTTGGGATGAAACCGTAGTTGGCCGGGTAGAACATTGGGGTGGCCATGAAACGGTCAACGAACAGGCAATCGCTGTCTTTGTCGATTTCGTATTTGATCGGCGCGTGGTTGGCCGGAATCTCGATGGCGACGTAGATGTCGTTCGGCAGGTCTTTGCCAGCCGGAATCTTGCTGTAGCTCATTGGGCGTTGCCCCCGTTAATTGGCCATGAAACATGGCCGGATTGGCCTAAAAGTGGCGGCGATTATAGGCATATTCTAACGCCGATGCCATGCGTCAGACGTCGTACGGCGCCTGGGGTTCAGTCCGGTACCGCGCGTCGCTGGCTTGCAGTTGGGTCAAGCGGGCCAGGGGATCCTGGCGGTAAAAGCGGCTGAGCTGCGCGTACACCTGTGGATAACTATTGACCAGTAAATCCGGGGCGCTGAAGAAGTATTCGCTGGTGACGGCAAAGAACTCGGCCGGGTTTTCGGCGGCGTAGGGGTCGATCTCGGTTTCGACGTCCGGGTTGGCGTCGAGCTGGCGATTGAGGTCGTCGTAGGCGCTCTGCATCACGCTGGCCCACTCTTGCACGCGCATGTCGCTGTGCAGCGGCGGCAGGCCGTTGGCGTCGCCGTTGAGCATGTCCAGCTTGTGGGCCAGCTCGTGGATGACCAGGTTGTAGCCTTCCCACTGGCCGCTTGCTAGCACGCCGGGCCAGGCCAGGATCACCGGGCCTTGTTGCCAGGCTTCGCCGCTGTGTTCGCCGTCCCACTCGTGTTCGATACCGCTGCTGTCGCGGTGGCGTTGTGGGCTTAAGAAGTCGTCGGGGTACAGCACGATTTCGTGGAAGCCCTGGTACCAGTCGAGGTCGCCCAGGTTCATCAGCGGCAGTTGCGCTTGGGCGGCGAGCAGCAGGCGTTGTTCCTGATGCAGCTCGACGCCGGGCAGGGCGGTGAGGTGTTTTTCGTCGAGGAATACCACGCAGGCTTCACGCAACCAATGGTCTTGCTCGGCGCTGATGCCGTCGAGGAAGGTCAGGTGGTGGCGCACCCGCTGCCAGGTGTCCTCGGCAATCGGGTGCTTGGCCAGCAGGCGCCGGCGACGCCAGGCGCTGAGGGACCACATCGTAAAATTACTGCGACTTGGCTTCGGAGGACGCGCGACCAAAGCGGCTGCGGGCCACGCCAATGATCATCGGCACCAGGGACAGCAGGATGATGAACACCACCAGCAGCGACAGGTTTTTCTTGATGAACGGCACGTTGCCGAAGAAGTAACCCAGGGTCACCAGGCCGCCGACCCAGATGATGGTGCCGAACACGCTGAAGCCGAAGAAGCGTGGGTAGGGCATTTTGGCGATGCCGGCGACGAACGGGGCAAAGGTGCGCAGGATCGGCAGGAAACGCGCCAGGGTCACGGTTTTGCCGCCGTGTTTGTCGTAGAAGTCGTGGGTCTTCTGCAGGTAGTCGCGGCGGAAAATTTTCGAGTTCGGGTTACTGAACAGCCGTTCTCCGGCCGTTCGGCCTATCACGTAGTTGGTACTGTCCCCGAGGATCGCCGCCAACATCAACAGACCGCCCAGCAGGATCGGGTCCATGCCGCCGCCCGCGGCGATGGCGCCTGCAATAAACAGCAACGAATCACCCGGCAGGAACGGCATGACCACCAGGCCGGTCTCGCAAAAAATCACCAGGAACAGGATGGCGTAGATCCACACGCCGTAATTCCTCACCAGCGTATCGAGATACACGTCGAGATGCAGGATAAGGTCTAGCGGGTTGAAATCCATGGATGGCACCTGTGTGAATGGCCCGGCTCAGCAGGCCTGTGCGGGGGCGTCGGGAAATAAGGCTACAAGTCTATGTCGCGATTCTTACAACCCTGAGAGGTCCGCATTATACGGATTGAGAGGTGAAAAGCGTGTTGGTTTTGTAGCGGGGGATGTCGCGATGCAGCGGCTGTCACCGTTCACCTGTCGGCATTGGTTTGTGTAGGAGCTGGCTTGCCAGCGATGCAGGCACTTCGGTGTATCGGTGAGACCGAGGTGATGCTATCGCCGGCAAGCCAGCTCCTACAAAAGCCAGTTCGCCCAGGGGATTTGCGGTGTTTGGGCTTAGTCTTCGCTGATCGGCAACACGTAGTTCTTGAACTCCGTGTCCTCGCGAAACCCGATCGACTCGTACGTCTTCTGCGCCACTTCGTTGTCACTGCTGGTCGACACCCGCAGCCGTACCGCGTGGGTTTCCTTGGCCATCTTCTTCGCCGTGCGCATCAGGTTGTCTGCCACCAATTGGCGGCGGGCGTCTTCGGCCACGTAGATGTCGTTGAGGATCCACACGCGCTTGAGCGACAGCGACGAATAGCTCGGGTACAACTGGCAGAAGCCGAGCAGCTTCTTGTCGTCATCATCAGCCAGGGCCAGGTAGATCACCGATTCCTTGCGGCGCAGGCGCTTTTCCAGAAAGGCCCGCGACGAGTCCGGAAAGGGCAGGGCACCATAAAACTCTCGGTATTTGACGAACAGCGGGGTCAACAGGTCCAGGTGTTCCAGGGTCGCTTGAGTAATCCGCATGCCAGGCCTCAACTTCCAAAGGGGGAATGACCACACAAGCGGCCGTGACTCGATGCTGCCTAATGGCGCGAAAAAGCGCAATCATGCAGCAATCAGTCATCCGGTGAACTGAGCAGGAAATTGCCTTTCATCAGGTCAGGATCATCCGATTCGATGGTCTGAACCTGCGCCTCGTCCTTGAGATTGACCCCCGACAGCTGCCGACGACACGCCTCTCGCATCAAGTAAAGCAGGCGATGCGCGGCCATGCCGTAGCTCAGGCCTTCCAGGCGCACATTGGAGATGCAGTTGCGGTAGGCGTCGGTGAGGCCGACCTTGGGGTTATAGGTGAAATACAGGCCCAGGCTGTCCGGTGAGCTGAGCCCCGGCCGTTCGCCGATCAGAATGACGGTCATCTTGGCCCCCAGCAGCTGGCCCACTTCATCCGCCACCGCCACGCGGCCCTGTTCCACCAGGATGACCGGCGACAACGACCAACCGTCGGCGCTGCTCTGTTCCTCCAGGCGCGTCAGAAACGGCAAGGTGTGTTTATGCACCGCCAGTGCCGACAGGCCATCCGCGACCACCACCGCCAAGTCCACGCCACCGGGATTGGCCGACGCATGATCGCGCAGTAACTGGGCCGACTCATCGCTCAAGCGCCGCCCCAGGTCTGGGCGTTGCAGGTACAGGTGACGGTCAGTGGCCGCACTGTGCAGCAACAGGCTGTCGCGCCCGCGCTCGGCCAACTGGCTGCTGAGGCCGGCATGGTCGAAGGGCAAATGCACTGCGTCCCGCGCCTGGGCGTGGGCAAACTGGAAGTCCAGCTGTGCGCTGGTGGGAATGCTGGTGCCGGTGCGGCCCAGGGCAATACGCGCCGGGGTCAGGCGGCGCAGTTCCAGCCACGGGTTGTCAGGCAGGTCGAGTTGCACGGGCGGCTCCTTCATCCCAGTTGCGCCAAGGCTTGGCGGAAGGCCGGTGGCAGGCTGTTGCCAAACTGCACCTTACCGTCGGCTTGCGTGAAAATGCCCATTTTGGCCAGCCACTGTTCAAACTCCGGCGCCGGCTTTAAACCCAATGTTTGGCGGGCGTATAGGGCGTCGTGAAACGAGGTGGTCTGGTAGTTGAGCATGATGTCATCGGAGCCCGGGATGCCCATGATGAAGTTGATCCCGGCAACCCCCAGCAGGGTCAGCAGGGTGTCCATGTCGTCCTGGTCGGCTTCGGCATGGTTGGTGTAGCAGATGTCACAACCCATCGGCACGCCGAGCAACTTGCCGCAGAAGTGGTCCTCAAGGCCGGCGCGGATGATCTGCTTGCCGTTGTACAGGTACTCGGGGCCGATAAAGCCTACGACCGTATTCACCAAAAACGGTTTGAAATGCCGCGCCACCGCGTAGGCGCGGGTCTCACAGGTTTGCTGGTCGACGCCAAAGTGCGCGTTGGCCGACAAGGCGCTGCCCTGGCCGGTTTCGAAGTACATCAGGTTCTGGCCCAACGTGCCGCGCTTGAGGCTCAAGCCCGCGTCGTAACCTTCCTGCAGTACGCTCAGGCTGATGCCGAAACTGGCGTTGGCCGCTTCAGTGCCAGCAATCGACTGAAACACCAGGTCCAGCGGTACGCCGCGGTTGATCGCCTCGATCGAGGTGGTGACGTGGGTCAGCACGCACGCCTGGGTCGGGATCTCATAACGCTGGATGATCGCGTCGAGCATCTCCAGCATGGCGCAGATCGAGGCGATGCTGTCGGTGGCCGGGTTGATGCCGATCATGGCGTCGCCGTTGCCGTAGAGCAGGCCATCGAGAATGCTCGCGGCGATGCCGGCCGGTTCGTCCGTCGGGTGGTTGGGTTGCAGGCGCGTGGATAAACGCCCGCGCAGGCCGAGGGTGCCGCGAAACTGCGTGACCACGCGGATCTTCTGCGCCACCAGCACCAGGTCCTGCACGCGCATGATCTTGGACACGGCGGCGGCTATTTCCGGTGTCAGCCCGGGCGCCAAGGCGCGTAGGGAATGTTCGTCAGCCGCGTCACTGAGCAGCCAGTCGCGCAGGCCGCCGACGGTCAAATGGCTGACCACCGCAAACGCCTGTTTATCATGGGTATCGATGATCAGCCGAGTGACTTCGTCGCTTTCATAGGGGATCAGCGCTTCTTCGAGGAAGTGCTTGAGCGGGATATTCGCCAGCGCCATCTGCGCCGCCACCCGCTCACCGTCGTTCTGCGCGGCGACGCCGGCCAGGAAGTCCCCCGAACGTGCGGGGCTGGCCTTGGCCATCACGTCCTTGAGGCTGTCGAAGCGGTAGGTTTGAGCGCCTACCGCGTGGGAAAAGCTTGCCATACAGTGTCTCCTTGGCGATGCGGGCCCAATGTGATCAAGGGGCCCGCGTCGAGGTTTACGGCATTCAGTGCAAGGCGGCCTCTGCGGCCTGGATCGCCGCGAATTCCTCTTCGGGCGTGCCTGCTACCAAGTGATGCCGGCTGTAGAAAGCAAAGTAAGCAATTAATACTCCATAGATGATCGCGGCGCCAATCACCACCCGTGGGTCCACCAGAAAGCCCGCCACCACGGCCACGCAGGCCAGTACCAGGGCGATGCCGGACGTAAAGATACCGCCTGGCGTGCGGTACGGACGCTCCATTTTGGGGCGACGGATACGCAGCGTGATGTGCGCGGCCATCATCAGCACGTAGGAAATGGTCGCGCCAAACACCGCCACCAGGATCAGCAGGTCGCCCTGGCCGGTCAGCGACAGGCCAAAGCCGATGATGCCGGGGATCACCAGGGCCAGTACCGGCGCCTTGCTCTTGTTGGTCTGCGACAGTTTGCGCGGCAGGTAGCCCGCGCGGGACAAGGCGAAGATCTGCCGCGAATAGGCGTAGATGATCGAGAAAAAGCTCGCGATCAGGCCGGCCAGGCCCACCAGGTTGACGAAGCTGCCCATCCACGTTGAACCGCCGTAGGACAAGGCCAGCGCTTCAACCAGCGGGTTGCCGGATTTGACCAGTGCGTAGGTGCCGGCGCCGCCCGGTGCGATCACCAGGATCAACAGGGCAAAACTGGTCAGCACCACAATGGCGCCGATCAGGCCGCGGGGCAGGTCGCGCTTGGGGTTCTTGGTTTCTTCGGCAGCCAATGGCACGCCTTCCACCGCCAGGAAAAACCAGATGGCGTAGGGAATCGCCGCCCACACGCCGACATAACCGAACGGCAGGAAGGTGCTGGCGCCCTTAGCCTCGGTCACTGGAATGTCCAGCAGGTTGGCCACGTTGAAGTGCGGCACCATCGACACCAGGAACACGCCCAGCGCAATCGCTGCAATGGCGGTAATCACAAACATCAGCTTCAAGGCTTCACCGACGCCGAAGATGTGGATGCCGATAAAGATGATGTAGAACGCCAGGTAGATCATCCAGCCGCCGATACCGAACAGCGACTCACAATACGCGCCGATAAACACCGCGATGGCGGCGGGGGCGATGGCGTATTCGATCAGGATGGCGGTGCCCGTGAGGAACCCGCCCCAGGGGCCAAAGGCGCTGCGGGCAAAGCCGTAGCCGCCACCGGCGGTAGGAATCATGGAAGACAGTTCGGCCAGGGAAAAACACATGCACAGGTACATGGTGGCCATCAGCAATGTGGCGAGGAACATCCCGCCCCAGCCGCCTTGGGCCAGGCCGAAGTTCCAACCGGCGTAGTCGCCGGAGATCACGTAGGCAACGCCAAGGCCTACCAACAGCACCCAGCCGGCGGCGCCTTTTTTAAGTTCGCGTTGTTGGAAGTAGTGGGAGTCAACTTTTTCGAAGTCGACAGAAGATCCAGTCGGTTCGCTAGGCATGGGAAAGTACCGTCCGTTGTTATTGTTTTATTCCGGCCTCTTTGTGCCGAATGCGTTTTGCAAGTACTTATGAAGATCTAAAACTGTGGGAGCTGGCTTGCCTGCGATAGCGGAGTGTCAGCCAATGCATGGCCAACTGGCCCGCCGTTATCGCAGGCAAGCCAGCTCCCACATTTGATTGCATTTCAAATGTGGGAGGGGTTATTGGTTAGAAGAACCCGAGTGGATTAATGTCGTAGCTCACCAGCAGGTTCTTGGTCTGCTGGTAGTGATCCAACATCATCTTGTGGGTCTCACGGCCCACGCCGGACTTCTTGTAACCCCCGAACGCGGCATGCGCCGGGTACAGGTGGTAGCAGTTGGTCCATACGCGGCCGGCCTTGATCGCCCGGCCCATGCGGTAGGCGCGGTTGATGTCACGGGTCCACACGCCGGCACCCAGGCCGAACTCGGTGTCGTTGGCAATCGCCAGGGCTTCGGCTTCGTCCTTGAAGGTGGTGATGCTCACCACTGGGCCGAAGATTTCCTCCTGGAACACGCGCATTTCATTGGTGCCCTTGAGCAGGGTCGGCTGGATGTAATAACCACCCGCCATGTCGCCTTCGAGCTTCTCGACCTTGCCACCGGTGAGCAGCTGCGCGCCTTCGCCTTTGGCGATTTCCAGGTAGGACAGGATCTTGTCGAATTGCTGCTCGGATGCCTGGGCGCCGACCATGGTGTCGGTGTCCAGCGGGTCGCCGCGTTTGATCGACTCGATCTTCTTCATGACCACTTTCATGAACTCGGGGTAGATCGACTCCTGCACCAGCGCGCGGGATGGGCAGGTGCACACTTCGCCCTGGTTGAAGAACGCCAGTACCAGGCCTTCGGCGGCTTTCTCGATGAAGGACGGCTCGGCCTTCATGATGTCGTCGAAGAAGATATTCGGCGACTTGCCGCCCAGCTCAACAGTGGACGGAATGATGTTCTCGGCCGCCGCATGCATGATGTGCGAGCCCACTGGCGTGGAGCCGGTGAAGGCAATCTTGGCGATGCGTTTGCTGGTGGCCAGGGCTTCGCCGGCTTCTTTGCCGAAACCGTGCACCACGTTCAGCACGCCCGGTGGCAGCAGGTCGCCGATCACTTCCAGCAGCACGTTGATGCCCAGCGGGGTTTGCTCGGCAGGCTTGAGCACCACGCAGTTGCCCGCCGCCAGGGCCGGCGCGAGTTTCCAGGCGGCCATCAGCAGTGGGAAGTTCCACGGGATGATCTGGCCCACCACGCCCAGCGGTTCGTGGAAGTGGTACGAGGCGGTGTGTTCGTTGATCTCGGCGCTGGTGCCTTCCTGGGCGCGGATGCAACCGGCGAAGTAGCGGAAGTGGTCGGCGGCCAGCGGGATGTCGGCGTTGAGGGTTTCACGCACGGCCTTGCCGTTGTCCCAGGTTTCGGTGATGGCCAGCAGTTCGAGGTTCTGTTCGATGCGGTCGGCGATTTTCAGCAGCACCAGCGAGCGGTCCTGGGCCGAGGTCTTGCCCCAGGCGTCAGCGGCGGCATGGGCGGCGTCCAGCGCCTTGTCGATGTCTTTGGCCGTGGAGCGAGGGAATTCTGCGATGGGCTTGCCGTTGACCGGCGAGGTGTTGGTGAAATAGTTGCCATCGACCGGCGCAACGAATTCGCCACCGATGTAGTTGCCGTACTTGGCCTTGAACGAAACGATGGCGCCTTCAGTACCGGGGTGTGCGTAACGCATGGTGGGTATCTCCTGGCTCTTATGTTTATTGGGAGTGCAGCGCAACGAGCGCGTTATCAAGCGTAGAGCAAAGGTTGGGCCACCGCTTTGCAGGCCAGGTAAATCAAGGGGTTAGGGTTTGTTGCAAAGGTCTGCTGTGGCAGGGCTGGTACAACGGGTGTGACAGTTTGTGCCACCTTCGGTACAGCTCGTGACCGGTGAGTCCATCCGGGATTGCATTGGCTCAAGGCCTGGGGGATGCTGGGGGTTCTCACGCAGGGAGAATAATAAGAAATGCACAACGATCATTTCAGTCGCCATGCCCAGCAAGTCCTCACTGTGGCCCATGGTCGCGACCCGTCCAGCGATCCCTCCATTGCCCGGTCCTGGCTGCGTTGCCTGGAGGACTACCACCTCGACCCTGCGCAAACCATTGCCCCCACCGTGCTTGAGCATGGCCGCCTGCTGGAAAGCCGCGAGCGCCTGCAACAGGTGCTGCACATTGCCGGCAGCGAGATGAACAGCCTGCATCAGCAACTCTCGGGCGCCGGTCATGCGGTATTGCTGACCGATGCACGGGGCGTGATCCTCAACTGTGTCACCGCGCCGTCCGAGCGCAAGATCTTCGAGCGCGCCGGGCTGTGGCTGGGCGCTGACTGGAGCGAGGCGTGCGAGGGCACCAACGGCATCGGCACTTGCCTGGTGGAACGCCAGTCCCTGACCATTCACCGTGATGAGCATTTTCGCGGACGACATACTGGCTTGACCTGTTCGGCCAGCCCGGTGTTCGACCCCCATGGCGAATTGCTGGCGGTGCTGGATGTGTCCTCGGCTCGCGAGGCGGTGTCGCGCCAGAGCCAGTTCCATACCATGGCACTGGTGAACCTGTCGGCGAAGATGATTGAGAGCTGCTACTTCCTGCGTCACTTCGAAAACCACTGGCTGCTGCGTTTTCACCTGCAGGCCGAGTCGGTCGGGTTGTTCAGCGAAGGGTTGCTGGCGTTCGACGGCGAAGGGCGGATCTGCGCGGTAAACCAGAGCGCCCTGAACCTGCTGGGGCAACTGCGCGGCGGTTTGCTGGGGCAACCGGTGGAAGCGTTTTTCGACTGCTCCCTGGACCAATTGCTCGGCCGCGCCAGCGCCAATGCCACGGCCAGTTGGCCGCTGCGCACCCGCGATGGACGGCCATTGTTCGCTGCATTGCGCGGTCAGCCGCGCAGCGTGCCTGCCCCCATCATGGCCAAGCCGGCGCCGCCTCAGTTGTCCGGCATTTGCCTGGGCGATCCGGCGCTGCAAAATGACTTCCGCAAGGCGTTGCGGGTGTTTGAGCGTGATGTGCCACTGCTGATCAATGGCGAAACCGGCTCCGGTAAAGAAGCCTTCGCCAAGGCTGTGCACCGCGCCAGTCAGCGCGCCGATAAAGCGTTTGTGGCGCTCAATTGCGCGGCCATTCCGGAAAGCCTGATCGAAAGCGAGTTATTCGGCTATCGTGGCGGCAGCTTTACTGGTGCCCTCAAGGATGGCATGCGCGGCAAGCTCCAACAGGCCGACGGTGGCACGTTGTTCCTTGACGAAATTGGCGATATGCCACTGGCTTTGCAGACCCGTCTATTAAGGGTGCTGGAAGATCGCCTGGTGGTCCCCATCGGCGGCGAGCCTCAAGCCGTGAATGTCCGAATTATCAGCGCTACGCACCGTAATTTGCATGAACGCGTACGGGACGGCAGCTTTCGCGAAGACCTGTATTACCGGCTTAACGGCCTGGAAATCGGCCTGCCGGCGTTGCGCGAGCGCAGTGACAAGTCGCAACTGCTGGACTTCCTGCTGGGGGAGGAGGCCGGAGATCAGTCGATCAGTGTGGAGCCCGAAGCGCGCGAGGCATTGCTGGCCTTCGCCTGGCCGGGCAATGTCCGTCAGTTGCGCACGGTATTGCGCACACTGGTGGCACTCAGCGATGACGGGCGGATAGAGTTGTTGGATCTGCCCGCTATGGTGCAATGCCCCCCTGTTCAACACGCCAGCGAGTCACTCCTAGATAATGCCGAGCGCCAGACGTTGCTGACAGCATTGGAGCAACGGCACTGGCATATGACGTACACGGCGCAAGCGCTGGGTATCAGTCGTAATACGCTTTATAGGAAATTGCGAAAATATAAAATTAAACGGTGTGCGGCAGTGCCTAGTTAATGTGAGCGTGCCCTGAGGTCTTTAAGGCAGTATTTAAACTCGGGTGGAGGGGGCTTTTCAAAAGGCTGTAGGGAACTGTTTTGTTTTTGGTGACCACGTAATGAGCAGAAGCCATGAGGCTTCACTGTTGGGTTTAATGCCCGTTCATTATGAGGTGACTATATGCCGATAATCAAACCGCCTACCGTTCATGTACCTAAATCTATACCGGCGCCGGCTAGACCGATTCCGCATTACGCGCCTTCAGGCAGTTATTATAATAAGCAAGGGCACCTGGTCAATAAGCAGGGTCAGTTGCTCAATGACAAAGGGCAGGCGGTTAACAAACAAGGGTTTCTGGTTAATCCGAATAACCAGCGGATTAATGAGCAGGGGCAGCGGGTTAATAACAGCGGTCAGGCAATCGATAATAAGGGCCGTCTGATCGATGAAAAGGGGCGATTGATAAATACCCAAGGAAAACTTATCAATGAGAACAATCATCTCGTCGATACCCAAGGCCGCTTGGTCAATCACTCGGGCCGCTTGGTCAACGCTCAGGGGCACTTGGTCGATAAGGACGGAAAGCGTGTCAATCGAGAAGGCCTTCTGATTGATGGCACTGGAAGACCGCTCGATAAGAACGGCAAGGTAGCAAGGGATCAGGCCAGTGCGGTCAAGGGCAATAACGAACCTCATGAGCAACTGCTTTCGCCAAAAATCAACCAAAAGATTCTCGATTGGAAGAACAAGGTCCCAGCGCCCGCGGCTACGCCTAAAATGACGATTGCGGAAGCCACGACCCGGATGATGAATGCCGAAAAAATGGTCAAGTCGGGCGTGATTCCATCGTCGCCATCTGCGGCGCGTACTGCGCGCGATGCGGCGATCAGTGCCGGGATAACGGGGGTAGTGTCTGCGCCAATTAACATTGGGGCATATGCCGGGTCTACGGCGGCTTCCGAACAAATCAAGGCGTCGTATCTGCCTCAACCCATGATTCCTCCGACGCCGATCGGTAAGTCATCGGTCGAACGTCCAGAGGCGCCGGCGGCCCCAGAACTCAATAAGCTCTACGCAAGAATGGATGACGCTCAGATCCAGGCGTTCACGTTGGCGAATCAGTCGATGGTGCTCAAGTTTGGGGATACCGAAACGGGTTTTGTGCCGAGTCAAAATTGGTCGAAAGACCCGCTTGAACGCATGAGCCAACTTGAGAATCTGTTGGACTTCGCTGAACAACATACGAAGGACGTTGCCGATCAATATGAGGTTTTCTTCAAGCCTCATCTGGCTGCTCAACCGGCTGCCCAAGGCCTTGATGGGCTGGAAAGTCGTATGGCTACACTCGAACAGCGAATAGCAAAGGTGAATAAGGCACAAGCTGATATTTTGCTGAAAATGGAAAAATCCGTGACTAAACAGTGAGCGGGTCAGTGCCAAGTTTCATAGTTGGCTTTTGCAGTGCATGTTAATTCTCAATGTCGATAGGGGGTAGTCGACGGATATTGGTAATAAGCCTGGCGCTGAATGGAGTATCTGTGACAGGCTTTTCTGAAAGGTTGCCCGGTAACGCGCAATAGCTTTCGGGGTATTGCAATGATTTCCAATCATTTGAGTTCATCACGTTTTATATCGTTCTACCCTCAGTCTGAATCGCCGATAGATAATAAGTCTAACAGTGCAACTCCTCCAAATATATCCACAGCTTTCCCACCTTCACGCTATCGACGCAGTGCGGCGTCTTCTTCATCTCCACACGCGGCTGATTATGGCGGGCTGCTAACTAAAGACGTCCCTTTGGCGGCTGACGCCCAGGCCAAATTACGCCAGGTAGTTGCCACTTGGAAAGCCGCTCAACCCAAAGCAAACACCGATGATGCCAGCGGTGTGCCGAGTCTAATCGAATGCTTGCGGCTTACCCTTCCTGAGCCTTTACGGTCTGGTAAGGATGAACCTGAAAAAACCCTTAAAGCCATTCTCGATTCTCCAGAAGGCCTTGCGTTGGCCAGGTTACTCCAGGACAGCATCGACGCAGTACCTACGGCCACCAGCCTGCAGGAAGTACTGCTTAGCGCGCTATTGTTGGATGTGGATTCGGCAGGAGGCCTGGAGCGTAATAATCTGGCTGGGTACGCGTTGCGTCAGCCAGGTAACTGGGGTTACAGCGCAGCGCAAATGGTCACGCGTTTTGAAGCGCACCTGGCCACCCGCTTCGGCGACGCCAATGCCAAAATCATCGCTTTTCAACTGTTGTCGGTTTCCGCCCCCGAGTTTCTGGTAAAGGATCTGCCCTCATCGCTGGTGTATGGTTCCCACCAATGGGCCTCCTTCAGTGCAGCGGTGGCTCGCCAAGAGGCGAGTCACCCGGGATCAACGCATGCGAAAACCTATGCACAGATCATGAAACTCGATGAGATAGCGCCTGTTTCTGAATTTGAAAAGCGTCAGCAACAACTCGCTCAGATGACGGCCGTTATCGACTGGGGTATTGCCAACGGCGTCATTGTTGAAAAAAACGATGATGCGTACACCCCCGAAGAAGTCGAAAGCGCGTTGAAGGCCATGCAAGCACAGCATAAGACCTTGGCTGATTCCGTTGATGCATTGTCGACGCCGATGCCAACCCGGCGAGAGTTGGCGCTCGTTGAGCTGCGGCGCGTGTATGGCGTCGAAAATGAAGCTTTTTTTGAGCAGAAGCTGCTGGGGAATATCCCGCCGGGGTCGCCCGGCCGAAAAGCCTATTCGCTGCTGGACATTTACATGTCAGGCGACCTGGGTAAGCACTTCTGGATATCCAGCGACCCTGACTTCAATACCGTCAAAGTGAATCTGGGTTTTCCGAAGTTGCCAAACATCAAACAGCAGTTTGATGAAAGCTTCGACAAATACACCCAAGGGCTCAAAGATGGTTTTGCCGCGCAGTTCAAGTATCAACTCTCATTGCTTGCGCTCGAAGACCGGCGGCTGATTGAGTACGGCAAGGTCACGACATTCAACCTCCAGACGCCCAGTGCCAATCAGGGCCCTGTCAGCGCCGATCATAAAATTCAAGCGTATATAGGCAGCGGTGCAGTAATTATCAGGGCTGAACGTGATGGGAAGGTTTGTCATTATCTGTATTCACCGGCGCAGGGCCGAATCATCAAGGACGCCGACCCTTCCAGGCCTGGCCTGCAGTTTCCAGGCTCTCGTTTGTACTTCTCCATGTCGCTGCCTGATTCGCCGGGCGGTAAAGAACCGCCGGTCACTATCCTGTGGCAGACAGTCGGTAGTGCATCGCCGAAAAACGATCCGGTGAACTTTTTCGCCTATCGTATCTACCCGTCCAAATCGTTGGAGGCCGGTATACCCGGAGAGCATCCCTCCCCGCCGCCGACTTTTTTTTCGCCTAAAACCGATGAACTGTCAGCCGCTGTCGGTGCTTATTTCACGCGAGGTTTGGATGAGGCGAAAGCAACGGCCAATGGCAGCACAGAGCAAGAGCGGGAAAGCGCGCGTTCAAAGGCCGTCAATGCGTTCTTTTTAGGACTGATTCCTTTCTACAATGCGGTTGAAAGTTTTATTAATGGCAGGCCCGCTGAAGGTTTTTTCAATGTGGTGCTGGATGTGTTTGGCTTTTTTATTCCGGGGCTAAAAGGCGGGGTCCAAGGCGTCAAGCAGGGTGTCAGAGCCGGATTGGGCACGACGCTGAACTTCATCAAGGGGGTTGGCAAGGCCGGTGTGAAGGCGCTTAACCCTCTAGCAGGTATTTATGACGTGGGCCGTGGTGTATTTAAACTGGGTAAAGCAGGCTTTAAAAAAATAAGCCGTCTTGGCGGGCGTGGGCGCAGTTTTGATCTTCCCCAACTAGGCAACAAAGACGGGATTGCCGAGGGCCTCTACAGGCCGTTGGGCGCTAATAGCGATGCGGTTCACGTCACCGCCGTGGAACGCAACGGAAAATGGTATGCCTTCGACCCTGCGACTCAAACGCCATACGGCGCGCCATTGAAAGGTTTTGCCCAGTACCCTTCTTCCGATTTTGTCGGTCAGGTCAAGCAGTGGGCAATGGAGGCGGTGACCGATGTTGGCATTGGGGCTGCTGTCATTGCGACGCAAAAAGCGCTTCAAAAACACTATGAGCGTCCTGCTGCTCCTGGCGGCGGTGTTAACCCCGGCGACGTAGAAGTCGCGGACCTGGGGCCGGTAGTTGAACCCGTTGATCCTGCCCTTCGAGTTCGCCTCGACGCTGCAACGCGGGGCGCCAATGAGTTGGGTAAGTTATCGTTGCAATTGGCGCCGGGTGCTGTGGTGGACATCCCGAAATGGTCCAGCGAGCCGCAGCAGGTCGTCAACCAGCTGGAGGCTTTCCTGGCGTTGCTCGAGGAACTCACCATTGATCTTGCACAGGCTTATGAGGTTTTTTTCAAACCGTACACACACGAAGGCTCCGTCAGTCAGGGCGACGGGGGTGTTGCGGATCGATTGAACACCATTGAGAAAAAAATAGCTGCCATACGTGGTGCGTTGACGCAGGTGTCGGCTCGGCATAAACAGGCCGTCGCATAGTGGGGGCGGCTCACCTAAAGAGTGCGATTTCCCCCTCCCTGCGCTAACCTGCCTCGATGTTTTACGAGGTCGACTATGCACATTCATATTCTTGGTATCTGCGGCACTTTCATGGGTTCGATGGCGGTTCTGGCCAAAGAACTGGGCCATCACGTCACCGGCTCCGATGCCAATGTCTACCCGCCCATGAGCACGCAGTTGCAGGCCCAGGGCATTGAGCTGACCCAAGGTTACGACCCGTCGCAGTTCGACCCGGTGCCGGACCTGGTGGTGATTGGTAATGCCATGTCCCGTGGCAACCCGGCCGTCGAGTATGTGCTCAACAAAGGTTTGCCTTATGTGTCTGGCCCGCAGTGGCTGGCAGACCACGTACTGCAAGGCCGTTGGGTGCTCGCTGTTGCCGGTACCCATGGCAAGACCACCACCAGCAGCATGCTGGCCTGGGTGCTGGAACATGCTGGCATGGCCCCGGGCTTCCTGATTGGTGGCGTGCCGCAGAACTTCTCGGTCTCGGCGCGCCTGGGCGACACGCCGTTTTTTGTGATCGAGGCGGATGAATACGACAGTGCCTTCTTCGACAAACGTTCCAAGTTCGTTCACTACCGCCCACGCACGGCGATCCTGAACAACCTGGAATTCGATCACGCCGACATCTTCCCCGATCTGCCGGCCATCGAGCGGCAGTTCCACCACCTGGTGCGTACCATTCCAAGCGAAGGCCTGGTGATCCACCCGACCACCGAGCCCGCCTTGCAGCGGGTGATTGAGATGGGCTGCTGGACCCCGGTGCAAACCACCGGCGCGGGCGGGCAGTGGCAGGTCAAGTTGCTCAGCGACGACGGCTCCAAGTTCGAAGTGCTGTTTGAAGGCGAGCCCCAAGGCATTGTCGAGTGGGGCATGACCGGCCAGCACAACGTGGCCAACGCCCTGGTCACCCTGGCGGCCGCACGGCATGTGGGCGTTGTGCCGTCCATGGGCATCGCCGCCTTGAGCGCCTTCAAGAGCGTGAAACGCCGCATGGAAAAAGTCGCCGACGTGAATGGCATTACTATCTACGACGACTTTGCCCACCACCCGACGGCAATCGCCACCACCCTGGATGGCCTGCGCAAGCAGGTGGGCGATGCGCCGATCATTGCGATCATCGAGCCGCGTTCCAACTCCATGAAACTGGGCGCGCACCGCGATGGTTTGCCGGAAAGCGTCAACGATGCCAACGAGGCCGTCTGGTACGCACCGGCCAACCTCGGCTGGGACCTGCCGGGCATTGCCGCGCGGTGTACGGTGCCGTCCACGGTGTGTGATTCCATCGAAGGCATCATCGAACACGTCAAGCGCCAGGCCAAGCCGGGCACTCACGTAGTGGTCATGAGCAACGGCGGCTTCGGCGGCCTGCATGGCAAGTTGGCCGAGGCGCTGAAATGAGCGGCCCGGAACGCGTCACCCTGGCGATGACCGGCGCATCGGGCGCGCCTTATGGGTTGCGCCTGCTCGATTGCCTGGTGCGCGAAGACCGCGAGGTGCATTTTTTGATCTCCAAGGCCGCGCAGTTGGTACTGGCCACCGAGACCGACGTCGCGCTGCCGGCCAAGGTGCAGATGATGCAAGCCTTCCTCACCGAGTACACCGGTGCGGCGGCGGGGCAGATCCGGGTGTACGGCAAGGAAGACTGGATGTCGCCGGTGGCCTCGGGCTCGGGCGCACCGGCGGCGATGGTGGTGGTGCCATGTTCCACCGGCACCTTGTCGGCGATCGCCACCGGTGCGTGCAACAACCTGATCGAGCGCGCGGCGGACGTGACCCTCAAGGAGCGTCGCCAGTTGATCCTGGTGCCGCGTGAAGCGCCGTATTCGAGCATTCACCTGGAGCACATGCTCAAGCTGTCGAACATGGGCGTGACCATTTTGCCGGCATCGCCGGGCTTCTATCACCAGCCGCAGACCATCGATGACCTGGTGGACTTTGTGGTGGCGCGCATTCTCAACCTGCTGAACATCCCTCAGGACATGCTGCCACGTTGGGGCGAACACCATTTGAGCAGCGATGAATAAACTCGTGATGGTACTGGTGGCGCTGCAACTCGCCGGCTGCGCGACCGCCCGCACGCTGGACGCCGCGCAACCTGGTGCACCCGTGGTGTATGCCGGTACGCGGCTCGACTTGTATGCGATCAACGGCGGCTGCTGCGCCAAAGACCGCTTCGGTGCCGAGGCGCCGAGCTATCCCCATGTCGACCTGCCAGCCAGCGTGTTGCTCGACACGCTGCTGTTGCCGCTGTCGGTGTTGACGGTGTTGGGGGTAGGGTTTAACGCCACGGGCGGGCTATAGACCCATTTTGAATGCATTCCAACGTTTGGGCTGATGGTGCCGGGGCTGGCCTCATCGCCGGCAAGCCGGCTCCTACAATTGGAATGCATTCCCCTGTAGGAGCTGGCTTGCCAGCGATAGCGCCAGTCCAGTCAGCAAAGAATTATTTGCCGAGCTTGCGCAACTCATCCGACTCCACCACCCGCACCCCGTCCTGCTCTTCCAGCGCCAGGCGCCACATGGCCCGGGCCAGTTCGCACACTTCGATGCCGCGGTACTTGCCGGGGATCAACTTCGACAACGGCCCCGCCAGTTGCTCGGCCAGACGCGGCTCCAACCGCTCGCCCAGCAGCAGCGAAGGCCGCACGATGGTCAGTTGCGGCCAGTCTTGCGCCTTCAGCGCCTGCTCCATTTCGCCCTTGACCCGGTTGTAGAAGATCGAGGATTTCGGATCGGCGCCAATTGCGCTGATCACGATCAGGTGGCGTGCGCCCATTTCCCGTGCGCGCTTGGCAAAGGCCACGACCATGTCCAGGTCCACGGCGCGAAACGCTTCTTCAGAGCCCGCTTGTTTGATGGTGGTGCCCAGGCAGCAGAAGGCAATGTCCACGCGGCCGCTCAGTTGCGGCAGGAAGACCGCCGGGTCGCCCACCGGGTTTTCCAGGTGCGGGTGTTCGGCCAGCGGCTTGCGGCTTGGTGCCAGTACGCGGGTCACCGTGGGTTCGTTGAGCAGGCGGTCGAGCAGGTGTTCGCCGGTCAGGCCGGAGGCGCCAGCGAGCAGGATATGCTGAGGTGTCAGGTACATGGTGTTTCCCCCTTGTTACACAGTTCAGCTTAGTTGCCTTTGGCTTCCTTGCTATTCATTGAGACGCTTTCGAGCGCCTTTCGTGCCTGCTGTTTGCGTAAAAGTTGCCAGTGGGCGATCACGCCCTTGGGGGCCCAGATCTGCGGCTCGGAGGCTTCGAAGTTGTCCGCCTGTTCGCGTTCGGCCACGTGCTGCTGCGCCAGCTTGAAGGCTTGCTGCAAGTCGTCGGTCTGGTTGAAGGCTTGGGCGAAGAGGGCGTCGCCGAAGTAGGTGAAGTCGGCCTCTTCGGAGCAGCCGAAGGACACGCGGTCGGCGCGCGAGGCGGTCATGATCAGGGTGCGCTCGTCTTTGAGCGCCGGGATGAAACCCCCGGAGTAGCAGGCGGAAATCACGATGATCTTGTCGCGGTTCTTCAACGGCGCGAGCACGGCGGCCAGTTCGTCGGCGGGCAGGTCGGCCAGCTCCATGCGTGGCTGGTCCAGCACCAATTCGTGTTCGTGGGTGCCGTGGCTGGTCATATAAATGAACACCAGGTCTTCCGGGCCGGTGCGTTCGGCCAGGGTTTGCACGGCGCGGCGCAGGCTTTCGCGGGTCGCGAGGGGGCGGTCGGCGATATGGTCGCGGTGGTTGACCAGGCGGATCTGCCCACGCGCACCAAAACGGGTGGCGAGCATGTTGCTGACGTAATCGGCTTCGCGCAGGAACACGCTTTGCTTGCCATCACCGGCCAGCACCAGGGTGTACAGCTCGACAGCAGGGGTGGACGGAGGCACCGCGGCGAGGGCGGCCTCCAACAGGCGGCCTTGAGCCAGTATTCCGGTTTCCAGCGGATCGGGCAGCAGCTTGCCGTCGGCATCGCGCACGCGCATGCCATTGACCCAGGTGCCTGCTTGCACCGTGCCATCGGTGAGCACCAGGGTGCCCTTGCCTTGGTAGCTGTCGCTGTCGAAACCGCCGATATAGAAGCTGCCGTCGGTAAGGTTCAGGCGGCCTTCGCCGGTAAAGCGCCAATCGCTGAATTGGCCCACATAGTGGCTGCCGTCGATGCCAATCAACTCGCCTTTGCCGCTGAGGGCGCCTTCCTTGAACTGGCCGATCCACACGTCGCCGTCGGCGTTTTCGTAGCGGCCCTTGCCGTTGAGCTGGTTTTGTTTGAACTGGCCGACATAGATGTCGCCATCGGCGCTGTTGAACGTGCCGTTGCCTTCAAGCTGGCCATCGACGAAGTGGCCGCTGAACTGGTTGCCGCTGTCGTCATTGCGCTGGCCTTCGCCATTGGGCTTGCCGTGGGCGAACTGGCCCTGGTACTGGCTGCCGTCGGCCAGCTCCAGGCGGCCGAGGCCGGAATACTGATCGTCCTTGAACTCGCCGCGATAGGTCATCGCCCCTTCCTTGAGGGTGCCTTCGCCATTGCGTCGACCGTTCTTGAAGCCGCCCACATAGCTGCTGCCCGAAGTGGTCAGGCTGCCCTGGCCGTCGAACAGGCCTTGCTGGAACTGGCCTTTATAGACCTCGCCGTTGCTGCCATGCCATTCGCCCTGGCCGTGCCACTGGCCCTTATCGAACTGGCCGGCGTACCAACTGCCGTTGGGGTAGTCCACCCGGCCCTGGCCTTGCAGCAAACCGTTGACCACATCGCCCCGGTAGCGGCCGCCGTCGGGCAGGCGCGCATCGGGCGGCAACAGCGATTCGCCGTCTCCGCAAGCGGTGAGCAACAGGGCAAGGGCAAGAGGAGCGAGTGGGCGCATAGCGGGATCCGGATAATTGAGCGCCGAGTATGCCGCAGCTGCGAGATTCATACATAAATTTACATACATTGTGGCGAGGATTTTGCCCCGCCACTCACCTGTAGAAGCCGGCTTGCCGGCGATGCAGCGTCGCTGCGTTTATCGCTGGCAAGCCAGCTCCTACGGGGGGCTGGGCGTTACACGAAGCAGAGTGACAACGACTCTGCGATGTAAGCCGGTTTTTCCTGGCCTTCGATTTCCAGGGTAGCGGTGGCCTTGAACAGCCATTGGCCTGGCTTTTTCTCGGTGACGTCAGTGAGCGTGACGTTCAGGCGGACCTTGGAATTGACTTTCACGGGTTGGATGAAACGCACGCTGTCCAGGCCATAGTTGACCGCCATCTTCAGGCCTTCGGGCATGATCAGGATGTCTTCCATCAGCTTGGGCATCAGCGACAGCGACAGGAAACCGTGGGCGATGGTGCTGCCAAACGGCGTTTGCGCGGCCTTGACCGGGTCGACGTGGATGAACTGATGATCGCCAGTGGCTTCTGCGAACAGGTTGATACGGGCCTGGTCGATGGTGAGCCATTCGGAACGTCCCAGTTCCTTGCCGACATAATCTTTGAGCTGCGCTACAGGTACATAGGGCATTGCGACTCTCCTTGGTTCATCGGTTTTTATAGGTGTGCGAAATCCATCTTAGATCATCATGGGCACCCCGCCCGGTCAAGCCACCATGCTTTTGGCGAATGCCTGAGCATAGGGCGGGCGTGCTTATAATGCCGGGACGTTTCGAGGGGGAAGAACGGATGCTGCTACGTGGCCTGACCTGGCTGGTGCTGTTTCAATTGATCGGCACGGCGATCAACCATTTGCTGTTGCCCATCTTGCCGGGGCCGATTATCGGGCTGCTGCTGATGCTGGGCTTTCTGATCTGGAAGGGCGAAGTCGGCGAGCCCCTGAGCCTGGCGGCCAGCAGCTTGCTGCGCTATCTGCCGCTGCTGCTGGTGCCACCTGCGGTTGGGGTGATGGTGTACGCCAAGGACATCGCGGCGGACTTCTGGGCCATCGTCGGTGCGCTGGTGCTGTCGCTGGTGATCGCCATGGGCTTTGTCGGCGTGCTGATGCAGCAGATGGTCAAGCGCAAGGAGAAGGATCAATGATCTTCGACTGGCAGGGTGCGTGGACCGCCGTGATTCATCACCCCTTGTTCGGCATCGGCATCACCCTGGGCGCCTATCAACTGGTGCTGGCGGCGTTTGAGAAAACCCGCTGGATCTTCCTGCAACCGGTGCTGGTGTCCATGCTGCTGGTGATCGGTGTGCTGGTCAGCTGTGGCCTGACGTACGCCGAGTACCGCAAGAGCACCGAGATCATGGGCATCCTGCTGGGCCCTGCGACCGTGGCCCTGGCCGTGCCGCTTTACTTGAACCTGCGGCGCATTCGTCAATTGTTCTGGCCGATTTTTACTACGCTGGTGGTAGGCGGGGTGTTGGCCACCGGGCTGTGTGTGCTGCTGGGTTGGTGGTTTGGCGCCGAACACATGATGTTGATGACCATGGCGCCCAAATCGGTCACCTCGCCGATTGCCATGCTGGTGGCCGAGCAGATCGGCGGCGTGGCTGCGTTGGCGGCGGTGTTTGTGCTGATCACCGGCGTGATCGGTGCGATGATCGGCCCGGCCTACCTGTCGCGCCTGGGCGTGCACAGCCCAGAGGCGCGCGGCATGGCGCTGGGCATGACGGCCCACGCCGTCGGCACCTCGGTGGCCCTGCAAGAGAGTGAAGAATGCGGCGCCTTTGCCGCGCTGGCGATGAGTCTGATGGGCGTGGCCACGGCGGTGTTCCTGCCGTTGGCTGTGTCGGTGATCGTTTAATCCGGGTTTGAAGGAAACCTTTATGAGTCTGGCGCTGTTCCCGCTCAACACCGTGCTGTTCCCGGGTTGCACCCTCGACCTGCAACTGTTCGAAGCGCGCTACCTGGACATGGTCGCGCGCTGCATGAAAAAGGGCGAAAGCTTCGGCGTGGTGTGCATCCTCGACGGCAACGAAGTGGGCACGGCCCCGGATGGTTACGCGCTGATCGGCTGCGAAGCGCTGATCCGTGATTTCAAGCAACAGAACAATGGCCTGCTGGGTATTCGTGTCGAAGGCGGGCGGCGTTTTCGTGTGCGCGACGCCGGCGTGCAGAAGGACCAACTGCTGGTCGCCGAGGTGCAATGGCTCGAAGAACTGCCGGACCAGCCGCTGGAAGAAGAGGACGCCGACCTGCTGGCGTTGCTCCAGGCCCTGGCCGAACACCCGATGGTGGCCTCGTTGGACATGGACGCCCATGCCGACGGGCAGCAAGCCTTGGGCAATCAGTTGGCGTATCTGCTGCCGTTCACCGAGGCCGACAAGATCGACCTGCTGCAACTCGATGACCCACAGCAGCGCCTGGATGCGATCCAGATGCTGCTCGATGAACTGCAGGGCGAGCTGTTTACTTAATAGGCATAACGCAGCAGGGCGTGGGGCGTGCCGGTAAACGCGATGACCCCCATCACGGCGACCAGTGTCGGCAACAGCAGCCACCAGGTTTTTTGCGACAGGGCCGGCAGCGGGCTTCGATACTGGCTCACGCCCAGGCTGAACGCGCACACCGTCATCGCCAGCAGCGTGCCGGCCAGGATGTCCGTGGGCCAGTGGGCGCCGAGGTAGACCCGCGACAGCGCGATGAAGGCCGCCGGGATACAGCCCAGCAGCATCCAGGTCAGGCGCAGCCGGATGGGTTGCCCGCGACCGGCCAGTACGGCCAGCGCCAGGAAAAACGCAAACGCGCCGGAGGCGTGACCGCTGGGCATGCTGAAACTGGTCAGCGGGTCGGTGAGGATTTCCGGGCGGCCACGGGCGAAAAACAGCTTGGTCCCGGTGTTGATCAGCGCTGAACCGGCCAGGGTCGCGCCGACAAACAGCGCATGGCGCCATTGCCGCGCCAGTAGCAGCAGGCCGGTGAATACGGCGCTGGCCACGAACATCTTCTTGAACTCACCCAGCTGAGTGATGCGCACCATCACTTCGTCCAGCCAGGGGCTGCGGTGTTCTTGCACCAGGGCGCTCAGGCCTTGGTCGAAGTCATTGAGGTGGGGGTAGCCGATAAACAGGGTGATCAACACGGCGAGGCTGGCGCAGCCAATCCACAGCGTGGCGCGGCGATGGCCGCGCAGGCTGCTGTTCAGGCTCAGTCCCACTACCACCGCGATACAGGCCGCAACGATGCCGGCCTCGGGCCAGAAACCCTCGGGCAACGGCAGGCGAAACGCAGCGCCGGTCGCCCAGCCCGGCAGCAGATAAGCCACCGACCAGCCCGCCGCCGCAACGATGCTCACCGCCGCGAAACGGGGGAAGGGCATGTCGCACATGCCGGCCACCATGGGCAACATGGGCCGCAGCGGGCCGATGAAGCGCCCGACCAGCAGGCTGGCGATGCCGTATTTGTGGAAGTAGGTTTCGGCGCTGTTCATCCATTCGGGGTGGTGGCGCAAGCCGGGCAGGCGCCGGATGTTCTGATGGAAATGTCGCCCCAGGTAGTAGGACACCGCATCACCCAACAACCCGCCGAGAAAACCCAGCAGCAGGGTTTCGCTCAAGGACAGCGCGCCGCTGCCGGCAAGGGCGGCAATGGCGAATAACAATACCGTGCCTGGCACGATCAGCCCGGCAATGGCCAGGCACTCCACGCAAGCGACGATGAAGACCGCCACCGCCAGCCATTCGGGGTTCAGGGTCAGCCAGCCGGTAATGCTATCGAGCCATTGGCCCATACAATCCTCTCCATCCAAGGTTGTACACCCTGTAGGAGCCCGGGGGGGGGGGGGGGGGGGGGGGGGGGGGGGGGGGGGGGGGGGGGGGGGGGGGGGGGGGGGGG
>NZ_JBWKRS010000026.1:0-51631 GCF_059419385.1 Pseudomonas sp. GW821-FHT05H12
GGAAGTGGGGCGAATTATAGACAGATATAATCTGCCGTCAACGCCTTTCTTCACATTTCTGTCATAAAGGTCAGAAACGCCCCTAAAAACGCGAAAGCCGGCCCCAAGGGGCCGGCTTTCACTACTGCTTATAAGCTTGGGAACGCAAACTGCGAAGCCTCATGGCTGGCCCGCTGCGGCCAGCGCTGGGTAATCGCCTTGCGACGGGTATAGAAGCGCACCCCATCCGGCCCATAGGCATGCAAGTCGCCAAACAGCGAACGCTTCCAGCCGCCAAAGCTGTGATAAGCCACCGGCACCGGCAGCGGAACGTTAACCCCCACCATGCCCACTTCGATCTCGTCGCAGAACAGACGCGCCGCTTCACCGTCACGGGTAAAGATGCACGTACCATTACCGTATTCATGATCGTTGATCAGCTGCATCGCCGCTTCCAGGCTATTCACCCGTACCACGCACAGCACCGGTCCAAAGATCTCTTCTTTATAGATGCGCATTTCAGGCGTCACACGATCAAACAGGCTGCCCCCCAGGAAGAAACCTTCTTCATGGCCCGCCACGCTTAACCCGCGACCATCAACCACCAGCTTGGCGCCCGAAGAAACACCGTCTTCGATATACCCACTGACCTTATCCCGCGCCTGGCCAGTCACCAACGGCCCCATGTCCAGTCCACAAGACGTGCCCGCCCCAATCTTCAAGGCCTTCACCTGCGGCACCAACTTGGCAATCAACGCATCCGCCACCTGGTCACCGACGCACACCGCTACCGAAATCGCCATGCAACGCTCGCCGCAAGAACCGTAAGCAGCGCCCATCAGAGCACTGACCGCGTTGTCCAGGTCCGCATCAGGCATCAGCACCGCATGGTTCTTCGCCCCGCCCAGCGCCTGTACGCGCTTGCCGCGCTTGGTCGCTTCGGAATAGATGTACTCGGCAATCGGCGTCGAGCCCACGAAGCTCAGCGCCTTCACTTCCGGCGCTTCGATCAGAGCATCCACCGCGCCTTTATCACCGTGCACCACGCTCAGCACACCTTTAGGCAAACCGGCTTCCTGCAACAGTTGCGCAATCAGCAGCGTCGAGCTTGGATCACGCTCCGAAGGCTTCAGGATGAAACAGTTACCGCAAACGATCGCCAACGGGTACATCCACAACGGCACCATCGCCGGGAAGTTGAACGGGGTAATACCTGCGACTACACCCAACGGCTGGAAGTCCGACCATGCATCAATGTTCGGTCCTACGTTACGGCTGTACTCGCCCTTCAGAATCTCCGGCGCCGAGCACGCGTACTCCACGTTCTCGATCCCGCGCTTCAATTCACCGGCCGCATCTTCCAGCGTCTTGCCGTGCTCTTCACTGATCAGTTGGGAGATGCGCGCTTCGTTCTGCTCCAGCAATTGCTTGAAACGAAACATCACCTGAGCACGCTTGGCCGCTGGCGTATTACGCCAGGCCGGGAACGCCGCCTTGGCCGCGTCGATCGCCTGTTGAATAGTCTCGCGACTGGCCAACGGCACCTGGTGGATCACCTGGCCGGTGGACGGGTTGTACACGTCGGCGCTACGGCCGCTGTCATTGACCAACTCACCGTTGATCAAGTGCTGGATAAGGCTCATGCAGGGCTCCTGAAAAGTTGTTCTATATAGAAGGAGAAATCAGTCGATCTTGTTCAGCACTTCGCCGACAGCATCGAACAAGCGATCCAGGTCTTGCGGCTTGCTGTTGAAGGTTGGCCCGAACTGCAAGGTGTCACCGCCAAAGCGCACGTAGAAACCGGCTTTCCATAAAGCCATGCCAGCCTCGAACGGACGCACGATGGCATCACCGTCACGCGGGGCAATCTGGATCGCACCGGCCAGGCCGTAGTTACGAATGTCGATCACGTTCTTGCTGCCCTTCAAACCGTGCAGCGCATTCTCAAAGTGCGGCGCGACTTCGGCCACGCTCTGCACCAGGTTTTCCTTCTGCAACAGGTCCAATGCTGCCAGGCCAGCAGCACAGGCGACCGGGTGGGCCGAATAGGTGTAGCCGTGTGGGAATTCCACCGCGTACTCAGGCGTCGCCTGGTTCATGAACGTCTGATAAATCTCGCTGCTGGCAATCACCGCGCCCATTGGGATGGCGCCGTTGGTAACTTGCTTGGCGATGCACATCAGGTCCGGGGTTACTCCGAAGCTGTCGGCACCGAACATGGCGCCGGTACGGCCGAAACCGGTGATCACTTCGTCGAACACCAGCAGGATATTGTGCTGGTCGCAAATTTCACGCAGGCGCTTGAGGTAACCCTGAGGCGGCACCAATACGCCAGCGGAACCGGCCATAGGCTCGACAAACACCGCAGCAATGTTCGACGCATCGTGCAGTTCGATCAGCTTGAGCAGTTCATCCGCCAACGCGATACCGCCCTGCTCCGGCATGCCACGGGAGAAGGCATTGCTCGCCAGCAAGGTGTGCGGCAAATGGTCAACGTCCATCAAGCCCTGACCAAAAATCTTACGGTTGCCGTTAACCCCACCCAGGCTGGTACCGGCAATGTTCACACCGTGGTAACCACGGGCGCGACCAATCATCTTGGTCTTGGTGGCCTGGCCTTTCAGGCGCCAGTAAGCACGCACCATCTTCACGGCGGTATCGGCACACTCGGACCCCGAATCGGTGAAGAACACATGATTCAGGTTGCCCGGCGTCAGGTCGGTGATTTTTTCCGCCAACTGGAAGGACAGCGGATGACCGTATTGGAAGCCCGGCGAGTAGTCCAGGGTGCCCAATTGCTTGGCCACCGCTTCCTGGATTTCCTTACGGGTGTGCCCAGCGCCGCAGGTCCACAGGCCCGACAACGAGTCGTACACCTTGCGCCCCTTGTCATCGATCAACCAACTGCCTTCCGCCCCCACGATCAGGCGCGGGTCACGCTGGAAGTTACGGTTGGCGGTGTAAGGCATCCAGTGAGCGTCCAACTTCAGTTGGCTGGCCAGGGACGATGGGGCGTTTTCAGGCATGTTCATCAGCAAAACCTCGCAAGGCAAAAGGCAGCGTCGGGATTGAAAAGCGTTGTTGCAGCTAAGTTGCCACGGCGATAAAGTCGGTGAAATTCAACTCTTCTAACCTTCAGTCAGGCCCTTACTAAACTATGAGCAGCCGTCGCCCAGACCCTCTCGCCCAAGTCAGCGACTTCGATATTCGCTTGCTGCGCATCTTTCGCAGCGTAGTAGAGTGCGGTGGCTTCTCGGCGGCGGAAACCGTGCTGGGCATCGGCCGTTCAGCCATCAGCCAACAGATGAGTGACCTTGAGCAGCGCCTTGGGCTACGGCTGTGCCAACGCGGCCGCGCCGGTTTCTCCCTGACCGAAGAAGGCCGCGAGGTCTACCAATCTGCCCTGCAGTTGTTAAGTGCCCTGGAAAGTTTTCGCACCGAGGTCAACGGCCTGCACCAGCACTTGCGTGGCGAGCTGATCATCGGCCTCACCGACAACCTCGTCACCCTGCCCCACATGCGCATCACCCACGCCTTGGCACAGTTGAAGGAGCGTGGCCCGGACGTGCAGATCCAGATCCGCATGATCGCGCCCAACGAAGTGGAACAAGGTGTACTCGACGGGCGCCTGCACGTCGGCGTGGTACCCCAGGCCAGCGCTCTGTCGGGGCTGGAATACCAGCCGCTGTACAGCGAACGTTCGCTGCTCTACTGCGCAGTCGGCCACCCACTGTTCTACGCCGACGACAAACAACTGGACGACACGCGCATCGACAGCCAGGACGCCATCGCCCCCACCTTCCGCCTGCCCGCCGAGATCCAGGCTCATTACCAGGCACTTAATTGCACGGCCAGCGCCTCGGACCGCGAAGGCATGGCCTTCCTGATTCTCACCGGTCGCTATATCGGCTACTTGCCCGATCACTACGCCAGCCTCTGGGTGCAACAAGGCCGACTGCGCGCGCTGAAACCGGCTACACGTTTTTACGATTTGAGCCTGGCATCGGTCACGCGCAAAGGCCGTCGCCCTCATTTGGTGCTGGAAAGTTTTCTCGAAAGCCTGGCCGCAACGCGCTAACTCGGGCCGAACGCAGAAAGCTGAGCAGTTGGACAGCTTTTTGCAGGAGCACAAGCACATAGACCTTGAGCTTGCCCGCCATGCCACCAGAATCCGCCAGCAACAGCGATTTGATCTACGGCCTCAACGACCGACCCAAACCGTTTCCCGCACTACTCGCCGCCCTGCAGCACGTGCTCGCGGCGTTCGTCGGCATCATCACGCCGCCACTGATCATCGGCTCCACCCTCGGCCTTACCGCGCACCTACCCTACCTGATCAGCATGG
Organism: Pseudomonas sp. GW821-FHT05H12; assembly: GCF_059419385.1. Lineage (NCBI taxonomy): Bacteria > Pseudomonadati > Pseudomonadota > Gammaproteobacteria > Pseudomonadales > Pseudomonadaceae > Pseudomonas > Pseudomonas sp. GW821-FHT05H12. The sequence goes on from NZ_JBWKRS010000026.1 coordinate 4,325, forward strand.
CGCTGATGGTCTCCGGCGTGGGCACCTTCATCCAGGCGCGTAGGCCATTTGGTATCGGCGCCGGGATGATCTGCCTGCAAGGCACCAGCTTCGCCTTTCTCGGCGCGGTGCTGTCGGCAGGTTTTCTGGTGAAGCAACGCGGCGGCAGCCCGGAAGACATCATGGCGATGATTTTCGGCGTGTGCTTTTTCGGCGCCGCCGTGCAGATCGTGCTGAGCCGCTTCATTGGCCAGTTGCGCCGCGTCATCACGCCATTGGTGACGGGCATTGTCATCACTCTGATCGGCATCAGCTTGATCAAAGTCGGCATCACCGACTTGGGCGGCGGTTTCAACGCCCCGGACTTCGGCGCCCCCACCAACCTGGCGCTTGGCCTGTTCGTGGTGTTGACCATCATTCTGCTCAACCGCTCGAATACGCCGTGGGTGCGCCTTTCCGCCATCATCATCGGCCTGGCCCTCGGCAGCCTGGCCGCCTGGGGCAGCGGCAAACTGGTGCCCCAGGCCCTGCCCGTCTTGCCGTTGATCAGCGTGCCGATGCCCTTTCGCTTCGGCTTCACGTTCGACTGGAGCGCTTTCCTGCCGATCGCGCTGATTTATCTGATCAGCAGCATCGAAACCGTCGGCGACCTCACCGCCAACTGCATGATCGCCCGCCAGCCCATCAGCGGCCCCTCTTATATAAGCCGACTCAAAGGCGGCGTATTGGGCGACGGCGTCAGTTGCATGATCGCCGCCACCTTCAGCGCCTTTCCCAACACCACGTTTGCCCAGAACAACGGCGTAATCCAACTCACCGGCGTGGCCAGCCGCTACGTCGGCTTGTACATCGGCGTGCTGCTGTTTTGCCTGGGGCTGTTTCCGCTGATTGGTGCGGTGTTGCAGCAAATTCCAAAACCCGTATTGGGTGGTGCCACCCTGGTGATGTTCGGCAGCGTGGCCGCAGCCGGTGTGCGCATTCTGGCCCAGGCGCCGCTGGACCGACGCAGCATGCTGATCATTGCCACCTCCTTTGGCGTCGGCCTGGGTATCGCCGCTCAACCGAACCTGCTGCACCTGATGCCCGCGCTGGTGCAGAACTTGTTCGACTCGGCCATCACCAGCGGCGGGCTGACCGCCATCGTGTTGTGCCTGCTGTTGCCGGAAGCCAAAACGACCCACGCTGCCGCAAACCGCGCGCCGGAAAGCGACACGCTGGAACCGCTTTGACGGTTTTATTGCATCGGGACTTGTCTGAGGCTTGAGGGTGGGTTATCTGTGCACACGTCGTCTCTATCGATCAGCACGGAAACCTCCATGAGCCTCGAAGTTCCTGCCCACAGCAACCACGCCGGTAAACCCGCCAGCCGCATTCGGCAAAAGAACGAACAAGCGATTCTGCAGGCTGCTGAAGACGAGTTCGCGCGCCATGGCTACAAAGGCACCAGCATGAACACCATTGCCTCGAGTGCCGGGCTGCCCAAGGCCAACCTGCATTACTACTTCACCAACAAGCTGGGCCTGTATATCGCCGTGCTCAGCAACATCCTCGACCTGTGGGATAGCACCTTCAACGCGCTGACCGCCGAGGACGACCCGGCCGTGGCCCTCACTCGCTATATTCGCACCAAGATGGAGTTCTCCCGGCGCCACCCGCAAGCCTCGCGGATCTTTGCCATGGAAATCATCAGCGGCGGCGAATGCCTCACCGAATATTTCAGCCAGGACTACCGCGCCTGGTTCAGTGGCCGGGCCGCCGTGTTCCAGGCCTGGATCGACGCCGGCAAGATGGACCCCATCGACCCCGTGCACCTGATCTTCCTGCTGTGGGGCAGCACCCAGCACTACGCCGACTTCGCCACCCAGATCTGCCGCGTCACCGGTCGCACCAAGCTGACCAAGCAAGACATGGAAGACGCCGGTACCAACCTGATCCACATCATCCTCAAAGGCTGTGGCGTCAAGCCGGCCCTATAAACGAAGCGACTTATGCCTTTCACGCTTACCGGCGTTTGCGAATTTCGCGAAGAAATCCGCAAAAGCCGCTTCATCACCCTCGCCGCGCCGATCACCAGCCCCCAGGACGCCCAGGCGTTTTTCGAGCAGCACAGCGACCTGAATGCCACGCACAACTGCTGGGCCTGGAAACTGGCGGACCAGTACCGCAGCAATGACGATGGCGAACCCGGAGGTACGGCTGGGCGACCGATACTCGCGGCCATCGAGGCCCAGGGGTTTGATCAGGTCGCAGTGTTGGTAATTCGCTGGTACGGCGGCATCCAGTTGGGCACCGGTGGACTGGCCCGTGCGTATGGCGGCGGGGCTAACAAATGCCTGCAGAACGCCGAACGCATTGAGTTGATCAGCCGCGTGCCGCTCAGTTGCGCCTGCGGATTTTCCGAACTCAACCTGGTGAAATTGCGCGTCGCCGACCTGGGCGGGCTGGTGGTGGAGGAAACTTTCACCGCCAACGGCGTCGAGCTGCAACTGGCACTTGGCGAAGCGCACATCGACACCTTGCAAACCCAACTCGCCGACCTTAGCCGTGGGCGCATTCTGCTGCAACGCTGAAACTGCCCACATCTACTGTGCACCTGCCTGTGGATAACCTGAGCACATCCGCGTGTAGCCCTTCTGTCATATGGGCTGTCGAGCGTCGATCGTTTTTTGATCAGCGCGTACCGGCAGGATTTGCGTGATGCACCACAGCACTTCAAACAACAGAATGCCCCACAGGATCGACGTGGCGCCTTGAGCCAGCGCATAGAGTTGCCACGTCGCAAACAGCGCGCGTCCAGCCGCGTCGTACAACCCAAACGCACGTTGCGGATCGCGTATGCGCAGCACCGCCCAGACGCACACGATCGACCCGAGCAGGTTGGCCATCAGCACATGGACGGGCGCGAACGCAGGAAACGCCCCCGGCAGGTTCAGGCTCTGCAACACGCTGTGCAGCGCCAGAAAACTCCAGGGCGTGACAAACGCCGTTGTGACGATCAAGTCATACCAGGCGCTGGCACGCACCAGGGTTCGGTACTGTTCAATGCTCCACATACCCGCAAACTCCTTCAATTCAAGAAGCCAGCAGGCTAAAGCCTGGAGTATGCTCCAAGGTCAAGCCCCCACGAGCCCGCCCCATGCGTATCGGCGAATTAGCCCAGGCCAGCCAGGTCAGCCGCGACACCCTGCGCTTCTACGAGCAGCGCGGGTTGATCGCCGCACAACGCAGCGCCAACGGTTACCGCGACTACCCCGCAGACATGGTGCAACTGGTGCTCTACATCAAGACCGCCCAACGCCTGGGCTTCAGCCTTGGCGAAATCGGCAGCAGTGTTGCCGCCCTGTGGCAGGCGCCGGACCCCGACAGCGCCGTCACGCAACTGCTGCAAGACAAGCTCAACCTGATCGAAAACCGCATCACCGAACTCGGCCAGCTGCGCAACGAGTTGCAGCAAAGGCTTGGGCAACGTTGTCCACTGAACCCGTGAACCTCCACTCCAAAGGAAGCCCTTCATGTCTACGCCAAAAACCGCACTGATCATCGGCGCCTCGCGCGGGCTGGGCCTGGGCCTGGTCAAGCAATTGCTCCAGGACGGTTGGGATGTGACCGCCACCGTGCGTGACCCGAACAAGGCCGACGCCCTGAAAGCCGTTGGTCCGGTGCACATCGAGAAACTCGACATGGACGATCAGCAAGCCGTGATCGCCCTGAGCCAGCGCCTCAAAGGCCAGACGTTCGACCTGCTGTTCGTCAACGCCGGCGTCAAGGGCCCGGCCAACCAGGAACCGGGCCACGCCACCCTCGCGGAAGTCGGCCAACTGTTCTTCACCAACGCCGTGGCGCCGATCAACCTCGCGCAGCGCTTTGCCGGGCAGATCCGCAAGGACAGCGGCGTGCTAGCGTTCATGAGTTCGGTGCTGGGCAGCGTGACAATTCCCGACGGTTCGGACCTGGCGCTGTACAAAGCCAGCAAGGCCGCGCTCAACTCCATGACCAACAGCTTCATTACCCAACTGGGCGATCACACGCTCACCGTGCTGTCGCTGCACCCGGGCTGGGTGAAAACCGACATGGGCGGCGAAAACGCGCACATCGATGTCGACACCAGCGTGCGTGGCCTGGTGGACCAGGTGAATGCGTTCACCGGCAAAGGCGGCCATCACTTTGTGGACTACAAGGGCGACACCATCGCCTGGTAAATACCGCAATCAACCTGTGGAAGGGGGCTTGCCCCCTCCCACAGTGACTCAGTAGACCCAACCGCCAACAACACGTAATCTACACGCCTCGCCCTCACCGGCGACCCTGGATCAGCAGACAGGGCAACACTGAGCTGGCAAACCTGAACCCATCATTCAGAGGAGCCGGCCAATGCCTGCGACCCGTATCTGGTTAAAAAACCCCCTCGCGATTTTTACTGCCAATGGCCTCGATGCCCGTGGCGGCCTGGTGCTGCAAGACGGTGTGATCACCGAAGTGCTGGGCTGGGGACGCGAACCCGCCGTGCCCTGTGCGCAAGTATTTGACGCCCGCGAACATGTGGTCCTCCCCGGGTTGATCAACACCCACCACCACTTCTACCAAACCCTGACCCGCGCCTGGGCGCCAGTGGTCAACCAGCCGTTATTCCCGTGGCTGAAAACCCTGTACCCGGTCTGGGCCCGGCTCACCCCGGAAAAACTCGCACTGGCCACCAAAGTCGCCCTGGCCGAACTGCTGCTCTCGGGCTGCACCACGGCGGCGGATCACCACTACCTGTTCCCCGACGGGCTGGAAAACGCCATCGACGTGCAAGTGCAAAGCGTGCGCGAGCTGGGCATGCGCGCCATGCTCACCCGCGGTTCCATGAGCCTGGGCGAAGCCGACGGCGGCCTGCCTCCGCAGCAAACCGTGCAACAAGGCCAGGTCATCCTGGACGACAGCCAACGCCTGATCCACACGTACCACCAGCGTGGCGACGGTGCGCAAATCCAGATCGCCCTGGCGCCCTGCTCGCCGTTCTCGGTCACCCCGGAAATCATGGAAGCCAGCGCCGAACTGGCCAACAGCCTCGACGTGCGCCTGCACACGCACTTGGCAGAAACCCTCGACGAAGAAGACTTCTGCCTGCAGCGTTTCGGCCTGCGCACCGTGGATTACCTCGACAGCGTCGGCTGGCTCGGCCCGCGCACCTGGTTGGCCCATGGCATCCACTTCAACCCGGATGAGATCGCCCGCCTCGGCGCGGCCGGCACCGGCATTTGCCATTGCCCAAGCTCGAACATGCGCCTGGCCTCCGGCATCTGCCCGACCCTGGACCTGATCGCTGCAGGCGCGCCCATCGGCCTGGGCGTAGATGGCTCGGCCTCCAACGACGCATCGAACATGATCCTCGAAGCCCGCCAGGCCCTGTACATCCAGCGCCTGCGCTACGGCGCCGAGAAGATCACGCCCGAAGGCGTGCTGGACTGGGCCACCAAGGGATCGGCGCAGTTGTTGGGGCGTACGGATATTGGTGAACTGGCTGTGGGCAAACAGGCCGACCTGGCGTTGTTCAAGCTTGATGAGCTGCGCTTCTCCGGCAGCCATGACCCACTCTCGGCCCTGCTGCTGTGCGGCGCCGACCGTGCCGACCGGGTGATGGTGGCGGGTAAATGGCGAGTCATCGACGGCCAGGTCGAAGGCCTCGACCTCAAGGGTTTGATTGCCGATCACACCCAGGCCGCGCGCCAACTGATCGCCGGAACCTAAGCCGCATACCCTTCGTAATGTGGGAACTGGTTTTTGTGGGAGCTGGCTTGCCTGCGATGCAGACACCTCGGTCTGTCAGCAAAACCGCGGTGATGCTATCGCAGGCAAGCCAGCTCCTACACAAAACTGGCTTTCACATCAGTCTCGGCGGTGCTTAGAGGCCCAGCAGCGACAACATGATAAAGGTCGCAAACAACACAAAATGCGTCATCCCTTCGATGGCATTGGTTTCGCCATCATTGAGGTTGATCGCGCTGACAATCAGCGTGATGAACACCATCACCGTCTGCACCGGCGTCATCGCCATCTGGAACGGCTGGCCGGTGTAGAGCGCCATGGCCTCCATCACCGGCACCGTCAGGATCACCGTCGACAACGACGCCCCCAACGCAATATTCACCACCGACTGCATGCGGTTGGCCAACGCCGCACGCAACGCGGTCAAAATCTCCGGCGCCGCCGAGATCGCGGCCACCACGATCGCGGTGATCACCGGTGGTGCGCCCGTGCCTTCCAGCCCCAGGTCGAGAGTCTTGGACATCACCTCGGCCAACGCGCCAATCACAATCACCCCGAACACCAACGTCGCGATGGAGAACGCCAGGTTGATCGGCGGCTCCTGGTGTTCTTCTTCCGGCTGTTTCTTGCGGCGTTTTTCCGGGTAGCTGTAGCTGAAAAAGTAACTGTGCGGGCCCACCTGCATACGCAGGAACAGGGTGTAGAGCAGCACCATCGCGCCGATGGTGAAGGCCGAGTAGATTTTCCAGTCGGCCTCGGGGATAAATTCAGGCACCACCATCGACACGCCCATGGCCGTGAGAATCATCACGCTGTAGCTGCGCGCCGAGTCGTCATTGTAGGACTGCTCGCCATGCTTGATGCCACCCATCAGCGCGGCCAGGCCGAGGATGCCGTTGATGTCGAGCATCACCGCCGAATAAATGGTGTCGCGCACCAACGTCGGCGACGGTTCGTTGCTCATCATGATCGCCAGGATCACCACTTCCACTAGCACGGCGGCCAGGGTGAGGATCATGGTGCCGTAGGGATCGCCGACCTTTTCCGCCAACTGTTCGGCGTGGTGGGCGACGCGCATCGACGCCACCACGATAAACGCGATCAGCACCACGCCGCCGAGCAGCGCGACCATCTGCCCGCTGTGCAGCATCCAGTGCTCCAGCGGGTAGGCGGCGATGGCGGCAATCAGCGCCAGCAGCATGAATTTTTCTTGCTTGAGAGAGGTGAGCATTCCGGGCCTTTTCGCACAACAAATCAGTCATTGATGGGGTACAGACTACGGCAGCTTGCTAACGTTTCGTTACACCTTAGTTCACGCGGCCCTTGCGCAAACACAAACGAAACTCTCCTGCTGGTCAGGTTTTACCGATTATTTCAGCCATGGCCTGTAGAATGCCGCCATTGCACCTGATGAGAAGTTTAGAAATGTACGATTGGCTCAACGCCCTGCCCAAGGCTGAATTGCACCTGCACCTGGAAGGCTCGCTGGAGCCGGAGTTGCTGTTCGCCCTGGCCGAACGCAACAAGATCGCGCTGCCGTGGAATGACGTTGAAACCCTGCGCAAGGCCTACGCCTTCAACAACCTGCAAGAGTTTCTCGACCTGTACTACCAGGGCGCTGATGTGCTGCGCACCTCCCAGGACTTCTACGACCTGACCTGGGCCTACCTGCTGCGTTGCAAAGCACAGAACGTGATCCACACCGAACCGTTCTTCGACCCGCAGACCCACACTGACCGTGGTATTCCCTTCGAAGTGGTACTGAATGGCATCGCCGCAGCGCTTAAAGATGGCGAGCAGCAACTGGGCATCACCAGCGGTTTGATCCTCAGCTTCCTGCGCCACCTGAGCGAAGCCGAAGCCGAGAAAACCCTGGACCAGGCGCTGCCGTTCCGTGACGCGTTCGTGGCCGTGGGCCTGGACAGTTCGGAAATGGGTCACCCGCCGAGCAAGTTCCAGCGCGTGTTCGACCGTGCCCGTCACGAAGGCTTCCTCACCGTGGCCCACGCCGGCGAAGAAGGCCCGCCCGAGTACATCTGGGAAGCTATCGACCTGCTGAAAATCCAGCGTATCGACCATGGCGTGCGCGCCATCGAAGACGAGCGCTTGATGCAGCGCATCATCGACGAGCAGATCCCGTTGACCGTGTGCCCGCTGTCCAATACCAAGCTCTGCGTGTTCGACGACATGGCCCAGCACAACATCCTCGACATGCTCGAGCGTGGCGTGAAAGTCACGGTGAACTCCGATGACCCGGCGTACTTCGGCGGTTACGTCACCGAAAACTTCCACGCGCTGCACACCGCACTGGGCATGACACAGGACCAGGCCAAACGCCTGGCGCAAAACAGCCTGGATGCCCGGCTCGTGAAGCCATAACGGGATAAACACGCTCTAAAAATGTGGGAGCTGGCTTGCCTGCGATAGCAATCTAACAGTCAACACCTGAGGTGACTGACACACCGCCATCGCGGGCAAGCCCGGCTCCCACACTGACCTCATTGCATTCAAGCCTGGGTCAGTTCTTCCAGGGTCTTGCCCTTCGTCTCCATCCCAAACACCCACACCACCAGCGCCGCCACCGCAAAGCACAGCGCGCCCAAGGCAAACACCCCGCCCTGCCCGGTAATGGGGAACACCAGCCCGGTCACCAACGGCCCCAGCAACGACCCGACCCGACCAATCGCAGAAGCAAACCCCGAGCCCGTCGCCCGCGCCGACGTGGGATACAGCTCCGGCGTGTAGGTGTACAACACCGCCCACATGCCAAACAGAAAGAATTGCATCAGCAAGCCCGAGGTGATCAACAACGCCACGTTGCCGCCAAACACCGCGCTTTGCCCATACAGAAACGCCATCACTCCGCCGCCCAGCAACGTCACGACGCACACCGGCTTGCGCCCCCAACGCTCCACCAGCCAGGCGGCCATCAGGAAGCCAGGAATCCCGCCCAGGGAAATGATCACCGTGTAATACACCGACTGGGTCACGGCAAAACCCGACTGCTGCAGCAACGCACTCAGCCAGGACGTCAGGCCATAGAACCCCAGCAAGGCAAAGAACCACACGCTCCAGATCATCAACGTGCGCTGTCGATACTGTGCCGACCACAGTTGCTGGAAGGCCGAGAAAAACGTCCCCGGCGTGGTCTCCACCCGTGGCAGGCGAATCGGTTCCGGCAGGTCGGCGCGGCCCAGCGAGTCGCGCACTTTTTGCTCGATCCCCTGCAACACCTTGTCGGCTGCCTCATCCCGCCCGGCCTGCTCCAGCCAGCGCGGCGATTCCGGGATAAAAAAGCGGATCGCCAACACGAACACGGCCGGCACCGCCAACACCAGGAAGATGTCGCGCCAGCCAATCACCGGCAGCAAAAAGTAAGACAGCACTCCCGCCGCTACAAAACCCAACGGCCAGAAGCCATCCATCAAGGCGATGTAGCGCCCACGCCCCTTGGCCGGGATCAGCTCCGACAGCATCGACTGGGCAATCGGAAACTCCATGCCCATACCGATTCCCAGCAGGATGCGAAACAACGTCAGCATCTCTACGGTCTGCGCCGTGGAACACAGGTAGCTGGCAATGCCCCACAACACGATGCTCCACTGGAATACCGGCTTGCGTCCAAAACGGTCCGCCAGCATGCCGGACAGGGAAGCGCCCACCACCATGCCGAAAAAACTCGAACTGGCGAGCAACCCGGCCTGCGCCGTGCTCAGGCCGAATTCGGTTTTGATCGAGCCCAACAGAAAGGTCATCATCGCCAGGTCCATGGAGTCGAAGAAAAACGCCAGGGCGATGATGATGAAGATGACTCGGTGGTAACCGCTGATGGGTAACCGTTCCAACCGTTCTGCCGCGCTATAGCCTTGCCTGTCCATGCCGCACCCCTGTATGAAAAACCCCTCGGCGAGTGTGCGGCATCGTTTCAGCGACTTATTGCTGGATGCGACCTGACTGAAACTCTGAACGACGCCTCGGGCGTGACCAGCCGGTTGATTTCCGCCAGCCCCGCCTCTGTGACCGAGACGGCGCGTGACTCGCCTATCACACTGACCCAACTGGACTGCAAGAACAGCTGCAGTAACCCTGCGCCCAAGGCGCCTCCCAGGTGCGATTGCTGCTGGCTCCAGTCAAAACAGTCGCACGCCACCGGCGCTGCGAGCGCCTGGGTGAAAATACCGCGAAGCGCCAGATGGTGTGCGCCCTTGGCCGTGACGTGGAGGCGTTGTTCATGACGCTCAATCCATCCGGCTTCGAGCATTCGCTCATACAGCCTTGCCGCTATCTCGCCGCCCAAGTGGTCATGGCACAGCCGCGCTCGACACAACGGCTGCGGCACCACCAATGCAGGCGGCAACAGGTCCGGTGCACTGCGCAGCGCACTGGCCACGGTGGTGCTGGCCAGCGCATCGATCGCCGCACTGACATCGGCAGCCGCCAGCCGAAACAGACGCGCGCCGCGTCGGACCTCGACCCGCAGCAACCCGCCGGCGGTCAACCGGCCCAGATGGGCATGGGCCGATGCCGATGACAACCCGGCAAGCCTGGCAAGCTCGACCGAGGATTTCGCCGAGCCGTCCATCAACGCCCACAAGATGACGGTGCGTTTGGGCTCGGCGAGCAAGCTGGCGATCTGGCTGATACAAAGTGCTTCTTGCATGTATTCACTCCCTGTTGAATCAGGTATCTACAGCGGTTGGCGCCAAAGTATAGGTGCGCACGCCGTCGGTTCCGCGCCGTCTGACAGCTCGGAGTGGGACAGGGGTTGAGTGAAATTTCCTGCTGTGAGTGAGGTTATGGCGTAGGGCGCACGCGCTCCGGCCATTGCGCCGTCAATGTCGCACAACGGGCCACGAGCATTTCGCGCAGCAGGTTGATGGGTTTACTCAATTGGGCACGGTGGGCGCACAGCAAATTGAGGGGCGTGCGCTCGCCGCGCAGCTCCGGCAGGATCACGCGCAAACGCCCAGCCAGCACATCCGTGCTCACGTCCAGCCAGGACTTGTAGGCAATGCCTACACCCGCCACTGCCCAACGGCGCACCACATCGGCATCGTCGCTGAAACGATCACCGCTGACTGTGAGGCTCACGTCGCGTTTGCCGTCGTGAAAGCTCCAGTGGTCATGCACCCGGCTGCCGAGCATATACAGCAGGCAATTGTGTTGGGCCAGTTGCTCCAGGTTACGCGGTTCACCGTGCCGGGCCAGGTAGCTGGGCGCTGCGCACAGCACGCGCAGGTTGTCAGGGGCGATGGGCAACGCGATCAGGCTGGAGTCTTCGGGCTCGCCGTAGCGCAGGGCGATATCCACCGGTTGGCGGAACAGGTCGGCGATGCGATCCCCCAGCAGCAGCCGGACAGTGAGTTGCGGGTACTCGTGCTGGAATTCGTCCAGCCACGGCAGCAACAGGTTGCGGCCCAGGTCCGACGGTGCCGAGAGTTGCAACACACCGCTGACGTGGTCCTGGCTGCTGGACAACAACCGCCGCCCCTCATCCAGCGAACCCAACGCGGAACGGGCATATTCGAGGAAGCCCTCGCCTTCGGCGGTCAACCGCAGGCTGCGGGTGGAACGCGCCAGCAAACGTGTGCCCAGTTGCTGCTCGAGGCGCTTGAGCGCCGCGCTGGCCACGGCGGGAGACAGGTCCATCACCCGCGCAGCGGCCGACAGGCTGCCCAGGTCGGCTGCGCGTACAAACAACTGCAAATCATCAAACCGCAGCATGCATTCCCACTCATTATCAAAATTTTATTGAAACAGACCTCTGTTTTAGCGGCTTTTATCTTTGTAGGAAATAGCCAATCATCTGGCCATCCCGTTCATCACGTGTCAGGAGTTGAAGATGTCCACTGCCTTTAATGTCATCGCCACCATGATCGCCAAACCCGGCCAGGAAGCCACCCTGGAAACCCTGCTACGTGGCCTGCTGGAGCCCACCCGTCTTGAAGCCGGTTGCGAGCAGTACGAACTCAACCAGGACCTGCAAAGCCCCGGCACCTTTTACATGATCGAGCGCTGGAGCAGCGACGCCGCCCTGGCCGCCCACGACCAGAGCGCGCATATCCAGAGCTTCCGCGCCAAGGCTCCGGAGGTGCTCGAATTGTTCGACCTCAAGCGTCTGAAGTTTCTTGCCTGATCAGCCCTATTCCGGAGTTCCCATGAAAGCTATCGCCTACTACGCATCCCTGCCGATCAACGACCCAAAATCCCTGCAAGACATCGAACTGCCCGCGCCGGTCGCCGGCCCACGCGACCTGCTGGTGGAAGTCAAAGCCATCTCGGTCAACCCGGTGGACACCAAGGTGCGCCAGAACGTAGCCCCCGAAAACGGCGCGGCCAAAGTGCTGGGCTGGGATGTGGCCGGTGTGGTCAAGGCCGTCGGCAGCGACGTCACGCTATTCAAGGCCGGTGACAAGGTGTTCTACGCAGGCTCGCTGGTTCGCCCCGGTGGCAACAGCGAACTGCATACCGTGGATGAGCGCATCGTCGGCCATATGCCCAAGAGCCTGGGCTTTGCCGACGCCGCTGCACTGCCGCTGACTGCCATCACCGCCTGGGAGCTGTTGTTCGAGCGCCTGCAAGTGCGTGAAGGTAAAGAAGACGAAGGCCAAAGCCTGTTGATCGTCGGCGCGTCCGGTGGCGTGGGTTCGATCCTGACCCAACTGGCCAGCCAGCTCACTGCGTTGAAAGTCATCGGCACCGCTTCACGCCCGGAAACACAAGCGTGGGCCAAGGCGCTTGGCGCCGACCTGGTGATCGACCACAGCCAGCCGCTCAGCGAAGCGCTGAAAAACGCCGGCCACCCGCAAGTGACTCACGTCGCCAGCCTGACCCAGACCGACCATCACCTGGACCAACTGGTGGAAGCCCTGCAACCGCAAGGCAAGCTGGCGTTGATCGACGATCCCAAGGCGCTGGATGTCAGCAAGCTCAAGCGCAAGAGCCTGTCGCTGCACTGGGAGTTCATGTACACCCGCTCGATGTTCGAGACGCCCGACATGATTGAGCAGCACCACCTGCTCAACCGCGTGGCGGAACTGATCGACGCCGGCACCTTGAAAACCACGGTGGGTGAACATTTCGGCGTGATCAACGCCGAGAACCTGCGCCGTGCCCACACCCTGCTGGAAAGCGGCAAGGCCAAGGGCAAGATCGTGCTGGAAGGGTTCTAGGAAAGGATCATGGGTGCCGTCCGTTATTCACCGCAGTGATGGATGGCACCATTAGTCCGACAGTTGATCTTTGTCATATTTGCGAGCGTATTCGGGTTTATATTGGCCGCCTTTGCCACGATTCTTTTACGTGAGGAAGTCAGCAATGAAGATCCTGATAAAAGCGTTAGCAAAATCTGCAGGCAATAAATGGCAGGTGAGTCTCGACCGAGACGCCTTCACCTTCCGCAGCGAGGCCGAGGCCCGCGCCTTTGCCGACACTCTGCAAGCCCGTATCCAGGCGCCCCATCGCATTCCCCTCAGCCAGCAACGTTCCGCCGCTGGCTGACCTGCACTTCAGACCTGCGCCTGCGCGGCCCTCGCCCGTTGCAGGCGCTGGGTCGACACCGCAATCGTCACCGCCAAGACACCGCACAAGCTGATGACCATGGCCATCGGCATCGCCGTGCCGTCGTGCAACACCCCCACCAGCGACGCAGCGCCCGCCGCCACCCCAAACTGGATACAGCCCAGCAACGCCGACGCGCTACCGGCGCGTGCGCCCTGCCCGGCCATGGCGCAGGCCGAGGTGTTGGGCAAAATGCAGCCCAGGCTGGCAATGCAGATAAACAACGGCACCAGCAACGGCCACAGCGCGTCCGTACGCAAGGCGGCGATACCCAGCAGCGTCAGGGCCGCCAGCACGTAGACCCACACCGAGCGTGACAACAGGAAAGCCGGGCCACGCTTGGACAGCAACCGCGCATTCACCTGGGCGACCAGGATAAAACCGGCCGCGTTGGAGCCGAACAGCCAGCCGTAATGCTCGGCGGGCACACCATAGAGTTTGATGAAGACGAAAGGCGAGCCGGCGATGTAGGCAAACATCCCGGCAATCGAGATACCGCCCGTCAGGGCATAGCCGAGATAGACGCGGTCCGACAACAACCCAATATAGCGGCGCAGTGAGCCGGACAACGGCTGGCGCGGCTGATTGGCTGGCAAGGTTTCAGGCAACCCGAACGCCACCGCAATGGCCGCCATGACGCTGAACACCGAAAGCGCCAGGAAGATCGACTGCCAGCCCCATACGCCCACCATCACACCGCCCGCCAAGGGCGCGAGGATCGGCGCCAGGCCGGTCACCAGCATCAGTTGCGAATACACCTTGGCCGACCCCACGGCATCACACTTGTCGCTGACCACCGCCCGCGAAATCACCATGCCCGCGCAACCGCCCAGAGCCTGCACAAAGCGCGCACCGATCAGCCATTCAAGGGACGGGGCATAGGCACACGCGAAGGACGCCAGGGTAAACAGGGTCACGCCGCTGAGCAGCGGGCCGCGTCGGCCAAAGCGGTCTGCCAATGGGCCGTAGATCAACTGCCCGATGGCCAGGCCGGCGAAATACACCGCCAGGGTCAACTGGATATGTTTTTCGTCAGTGGCAAACGCCGTGGCCATCGCCGGAAAACCCGGCAGGTAAAAATCGATCGCCAACGGCGCGAAGGCGCTCAGGGCGCCCAGAATCAGGATTATGCGGAGGTTCATCAGACACCCAAGTGAGTCGGCAGCCCGACAGTCTAGCCGCGCTTGGGTGCCATGAACATTACGTTAGCTCGCTAACTATCAGAAAATTCACGCCAGCTTGGCGCTGTAGCCTTCTTCGGTGATCAGGCTGATGACCTGCTCGGCCGACAGTCGGCTTTCGACGCCGACTTCCTTTGCCGCCAGGTCGACCTTCACGCTCGCCGCCGGGTCCTGGCTTTGCACCGCCTGGGTCACCGCTCGAACGCAATGGCCGCAGGTCATTCCTTCAACATTGAATACTTGCATGACATAACTCCTCAAATAAGCCCGTAGTGAGCGGGCTTGCCCCGCGCCGCGGTGTACCAGATGCCGCGCACTTATCTGACACACCGCACCGCAGAGCTAGCCAGCGCACATCAAGTGTCGAGCTTGCCATCGTGGCAAGGTCAAGTTTCAAAAACATCGGCCGGGCTGGTATTCGGCCGCGGCCTCGGCCAAGCTTCATCCATCTTAGATATGAACCACGGAGCATTCGCCATGCGCTGGTCGTTTTTTGCCCTTGCCGGCCTGATGAGTTTGTCTGCGATCGCCCCCCAGGCCAGCGCCGATCAGGACTATGCGGTGTTGATCATTTCCCGGGAGCGCCTGGAAGTACCGACCAACTGCGAGATCGGCCTGTACCTCAACGACCAGCTGGCCGGCCGGCTGTTCCAGGAACAAGCCACCTCATTCAACCTGCCGGCGGGCAACCTGTCGTTGCGCCTGAAGCTGTTGCCCGGCCAGTCCCCTGGCTGCCTGCCGGGCATGCTCGCGCCACCGGCGCAGAACATCACCCTCAAGGCCGGTGATGTGCGCAAGCTGCGGATCGCCCAGGGTCCGGACGGCATGTACCTCAAAGCCGCCGCCCTCGAATACTGATCCATTCGATCTATCCCTTGTAGGAGCCGGCTTGCCGGCGATGGCGGTGTTAAGGGCCTCATCGCCGGCAAGCCGGGCTCCTACAGTAAATAGCCGCTTGACCTTCCCCACAGGTCAAGGTTGATCCTAGGGGCAACTTCTCCTGGAGGACTGCCCCATGAATGGATCCACCACCTTTGACCTGCCCATCAGCGGCATGACCTGTGCCAGCTGTGCCGGCCGCGTCGAGCGCGCGCTGGGCAAGGTGCCGGGGGTGCAAAGCGTCAGCGTCAACCTGGCCAACGAACGCGCCCATGTCGAGGTGCTGGGCCAGATGGACCCCGGTGTCCTGATCGCTGCCGTCGACAAGGCCGGCTACACCGCTACCCTGCCCCAGAGCGAAACCGCCACCGAGGCCAATCAAGCCGAGCGCCTGCACCGCGAGCGCTGGTCATTGCTAGTGGCGATCGTGCTGGCCTTGCCGTTGGTGCTGCCGATGCTGGTGGAACCCTTTGGCCTGCACTGGATGCTGCCCGCGTGGGTGCAGTTCGCCCTGGCCACCCCGGTGCAATTCATCCTCGGGGCGCGCTTCTACATTGCCGCCTGGAAAGCCGTGCGCGCCGGCGCCGGCAACATGGACCTGCTGGTGGCCATCGGCACCAGCGCCGGCTACGGCCTGAGCATTTATGAATGGCTCACCACGCCTGTGGGCAGCATGCCGCACCTTTACTTCGAAGCCTCGGCAGTGGTGATCGCCCTGGTATTGCTCGGCAAATACCTGGAAAGCCGCGCCAAACGCCAGACCGCCAGCGCCATCCGTGCCCTCGAAGCCTTGCGCCCGGAGCGGGCGATCCGAGTGTTTGAAGGCCGGGAGGAAGACGTGGCGATCAATGCGCTGCGGATCAACGACCTGGTGCTGGTCAAACCCGGCGAGCGTTTCCCGGTGGACGGCGAAGTGGTCGAAGGCCAGAGCCATGCCGACGAGGCGCTGATCAGCGGCGAAAGCCTGCCGGTGCCCAAACAACCGGGCGACAGCGTCACCGGTGGCGCCATCAACGGCGAAGGCCGTTTGCTGGTACGCACCCGGGCCATCGGCGCCGAGAGCGTACTGGCGCGGATCATCCGCCTCGTAGAAGACGCCCAGTCCGCCAAGGCGCCGATCCAGAAACTGGTAGATAAAGTCAGTCAGGTGTTCGTCCCGGCCGTGCTGGTGCTGGCGTTGATCACGCTGGTGGGCTGGTGGTTGTACGGCGCGTCGCTGGAAACCGCGATCATCAATGCGGTGGCCGTGCTGGTGATCGCCTGCCCCTGCGCCCTGGGCCTGGCCACACCGACGGCGATCATGGCCGGCACCGGTGTCGCGGCGCGCTATGGCATCCTGATCAAGGACGCCGAAGCCCTGGAGCGCGCTCATGAGGTGAGCGCCGTGGTGTTCGATAAAACCGGCACCCTCACTTCCGGCGCGCCGAACATTGCGCACTTGGTGGCGGTGGACGGCAATGACGCGGCGATCCTGCAACAGGCCGGCGCGCTGCAACGCGGCAGCGAACATCCCCTGGCCAAGGCGGTGCTGGATACCTGCCGCGAGCGGGGGCTGGTGGTCGCCGATGTAACGGCCAGCCAATCCCTGACCGGGCGCGGCATTGCCGGCACCCTCGATGGCCGGCAACTGGCCCTGGGCAATCGTCGCCTGCTGGAAGAAAGCGGCCTCAGCGCTGGCGACCTGGCCGCCCAGGCCAGCGAGTGGGAAGCCGAAGGCCGCACCTTGTCCTGGTTGATCGAGCAAGGCGCGCAACCGCGCGTGCTGGGACTATTCGCCTTTGGTGACACGCTCAAGCCGGGCGCACTGGAGGCAGTGAACCGGCTTAAAGCTCAACACATCAGCAGCCACCTGCTGACCGGCGACAATCGCGGCAGCGCCCGCGTGGTCGCCCAGGCCCTGGGCATCGACGATGTTCACGCCGAAGTGCTGCCCGCCGACAAAGCCGCCACGGTCGCCGCGTTGAAAAAAACCGGCGTGGTTGCCATGGTCGGTGACGGCATCAACGACGCACCTGCCCTGGCCGCCGCCGACATTGGCATCGCCATGGGCGGCGGCACCGACGTGGCCATGCACGCGGCCGGCATCACCCTGATGCGCGGTGATCCACGCCTGGTGCCCGCCGCGTTGGAGATCAGCCGCAAGACCTACGCAAAAATCCGCCAGAACCTGTTCTGGGCCTTTGTGTATAACTTGATCGGTATTCCACTGGCGGCCTTCGGCCTGCTCAACCCGGTGTTGGCCGGCGCAGCGATGGCTTTGTCCAGCGTCAGCGTGGTGAGCAATGCGTTACTGTTGAAGACTTGGAAACCCCTGGACCTGGAGGATCAGCGCCCATGAACATCGGCCAAGCCGCTCGCGCCAGCGGGCTGAGCGCCAAGATGATTCGCTATTACGAATCCATCGGCCTGCTCAAAGCCGCCCACCGTACCGACAGCGGTTACCGTGTGTACGGCCCGGACGAGGTGCACACCCTGGCGTTTATCAAACGCTCGCGGGATTTGGGGTTTTCATTGGAGGAGGTCGGCAAACTGCTGGCCCTGTGGCAGGACCGGCAACGGGCCAGCGCCGATGTGAAAGCCTTGGCGCGCCAGCACATCGAGGAGCTGAACCAGAAGATCCTGGAGCTTGGGCAACTGCGCGATACGCTGCAGGACCTGGTGGAACACTGCCAGGGCGATCACCGGCCCGATTGCCCGATTCTCAAGGAGTTGGCATCGGGCAATTGCTGCTGACACGGATTCATCTGACGAAACACAAAACCAACTGTGGGAGCCGGTCCTGTGGGAGCTGGCTTGCCTGCGATGCGGACACCTCGGTCCATCAGTTGCACCGAGGGGATGCTATCGCAGGCAAGCCAGCTCCCACAGGATCAGCTCCCACAGCGTGTTACTGCATCCAAGGCGGCGGCGGTGGCTCGTCCGGGACCTTGCTCGGTGGCGCTTCATCCGCCGCGCGGATCGCCTGGCGACGCTCTTCGTCCAGCCGCGCCGCTTCGATCTCGCGCATCACGCCGCCCACGTCCGCCAACTCTTCGGGCTCATCAAACTCACCGGTCAACACGCTGGCCGGGTGCAAGGTGCCGGCTTCGTACAGCGCCCACATCTCTTTGGCGTACTTGGTCTTCTTCAACTCCGGGGCAAAACGCCCGAAGTAGGAAGCCATGTTGCCCACGTCCCGCTCCAGCATGTTGAACGCGTGGTTATTGCCCGCCGCATCCACTGCCTGGGGCAGGTCGATGATCACCGGGCCCGTCGGCGTAAGCAGTACGTTGAACTCGGACAAGTCACCGTGCACCAGGCCGGTACACAGCATCAGCACGATCTGGGAGATCAGGAAGGCGTGGTATTCACGCGCCTGGTCCGGCTCCAGCACCACGTCGTTCAGGCGCGGCGCCGCATCGCCGTACTCGTCGGCCACCAACTCCATCAACAGCACGCCTTCAAGGAAGTCGAACGGCTGGGGCACGCGAACGCCCGCACCGGCCAGGCGGAACAACGCCGCCACTTCAGCGTTCTGCCAGGCATCTTCGGCTTCTTTCTTGCCGAACTTGGAACCCTTGGCCATGGCCCGGGCCTGACGGCTGTTACGGACCTTGCGGCCCTCCTGGTATTCGGACGCTTGACGAAAACTTCGTTTGTTCGCCTCCTTGTAAACCTTGGCGCAACGCAATTCGTTGCCGCAGCGCACCACATAAACAGCTGCTTCTTTACCACTCATGAGTGGGCGCAGCACTTCGTCGACCAGACCGTCTTCGATCAGGGGTTCAATGCGTTTAGGAGTCTTCATCAGCTTTTATTGTGGGTCCTTTATTACCAAATACGCGTATGGCACTCGTTATACGGCAATCGGCTCGCCGGTGGGAGAGGCTACCGACCGTTGATCACTTAAGAATGCATCCAATATGCCAATTTCAGCGTTCAATGATCGCCGTAACCCCCTGCCCGCCTGCTGCACAGATGGAAATCAGCCCGCGCCCCTTGCCGGCCGCGTCCAGCAACTTGGCCAGGTTGGCGACGATACGCCCTCCGGTGGCCGCAAACGGGTGCCCCGCCGCCAAGGAACTGCCCTTCACATTCAGCCGGCTGCGGTCGATGGACCCCAAGGGGGCGTCAAGTCCCAGGCGCGTCTTGCAGTAGTCGGCATCTTCCCAGGCCTTGAGCGTGCACAAAACCTGGGCAGCGAAGGCCTCGTGGATCTCGTAGTAATCGAAGTCCTGCAACGTCAGGCCATTGCGGGCCAGCAGGCGCGGCACCGCATACACCGGCGCCATCAACAGGCCTTCTGCGCCGTTGACGAAATCCACCGCCGCCGCCTCACCGTCGCGCAAGTACGCCAGGATCGGCAGGCCGCGCTCCTTGGCCCAGGCTTCGCTGCCCAGCAGCACCAGCGAGGCGCCATCCGTCAGCGGCGTGGAGTTGCCCGCCGTGAGCGTGCCCTTTTCGCTGCGCTCGAACACCGGCTTGAGGCTGGCGAGTTTTTCCAGGGTCAGGTCGGGGCGCAAGTTGTTGTCGCGGGTAAGACCGAGAAACGGTGTGAGCAAATCGTTCTGCCAGCCCTCGGCGTAGGCCGCGGCCAATTTTTGATGGCTTTCCAGGGCCAACTGGTCCTGCTCGGCGCGGGGGATCTGCCAGGTTTGCGCCATCAACTCGCAATGTTCGCCCATGGACAACCCGGTGCGCGGTTCGCCGTTACGCGGCAGCTCGGGCTTGAGGTGATGGGGGCGAAGTTGTAACAGGAGTTTTAATTTATCCCCCAACGATTTGCTGCGGTTGGCTTGCAGCAGGAGTTTGCGCAGCCCTTCGTTCACGCCGATCGGCGCGTCGGAGGTGGTGTCCACGCCACCGGCGATGCCGCACTCGATCTGGCCCAAGGCAATCTTGTTGGCCACCAGTAATGCTGCTTCCAGCCCGGTGCCGCAGGCCTGTTGAATGTCATAGGCCGGGGTCTGCGGCGACAGGCGCGAGCCGAGCACGCATTCGCGGGTGAGGTTGAAGTCCCGGGAGTGCTTGAGCACCGCACCGGCAGCCACTTCGCCCAGGCGCAGGCCGTGCAGGTTGTAGCGTTCGATCAGGCCTTCCAGGGCCGCAGTCAGCATTGCCTGGTTGCTCGCCGTGGCATACGGGCCATTGGAGCGAGCGAATGGAATGCGGTTACCGCCAATGATCGCTACACGGCGCAATTGAGTCATGGAAAGCTCCCTGTGGGTTGTGGGTGTAATCATCCAGCCTAGCCTAGGCTGATCGAACGACTACCGCCCCGGGGTGGTCAACCCTTTGAACCCCAGCTTTCGGAGAGCGTTCCATGTCTGACCGTTATATCGACTTCGCCAACTCAAGCCTCGGCCATCGCCTGGTCGCTGCCCTTGGCCTGCCGTCACCGGTACGCCTGGAACGCTGGCAAGCCGGGCGCTTGCGCCCCGTTGAAGGTGCCCTGCTACTGGGCGGCGGTGCGCTGACGGCCAAGGTGCAAGCGTTCGCCCACAAGCTGACCGACGCGACCTACACCTACGGCGCCGAGGCCTCGACGTGGATTCCCGGACATGGCCCCAAGCTCAAGGCCGTGGTGTTCGACGCCAGCGACCTGCAACACACCGATCAGCTCAAGCAACTGCGCGAGTTCTTCCAACCGCTGTTGAAGAACCTGGATAACAGCGCGCACCTGGTGATCCTCGGCCGTGCTCCAGAAACCCTCAGCGATCCTTTTGCCGCCAGCGCCCAACGCGCCCTCGAGGGGTTCAGCCGATCTCTGGCCAAGGAGTTGCGCAACGGTGGCGTGCTGCAACTGCTCTACGTTGGCGAAGGTGCCGAAGACCAACTGGAAGGTGCTCTGCGCTTCTTCCTTTCACCGAAAAGTGCCTACATCTCCGGCCAGGTCATTCGCCTGGAAGCGTGTGCCACCCCGGTCGAGGATTGGACGCGCCCCCTCGCCGGGCGCAAGGCGCTCGTCACGGGCGCTGCCCGGGGCATTGGTGCGTCCATCGCCGAAACCCTCGCCCGCGACGGCGCCGACGTGATCCTGCTCGACGTGCCCCAGGCCAAGGCCGACCTGGAAGCCCTCGCCGCGCGCCTGGGCGCGCGCACGGTGGTGCTGGATATCTGCGCCGAAGACGCCGCCACGCAGCTGGTGGAACACCTGCCCGACGGCCTCGACATCCTGGTGCACAACGCGGGCATTACCCGCGACAAGACCCTGGCCAACATGACCCCGGAATACTGGGACGCCGTGCTGGCCGTCAACCTCAATGCTCCGCAGGTGCTGACCCAGGCGCTGCTCGACAGCGGCACCCTGCACGACAACGCCCGCGTGGTGTTGCTGGCGTCCATCAGCGGTATCGCCGGCAACCGTGGGCAGACCAACTATGCCGCGAGCAAGGCGGGCTTGATCGGGCTGGCCCAGGCGTGGGCGCCGCTGCTCAAAGCGCGGGGTATCAGCATCAACGCGGTAGCGCCCGGGTTTATCGAAACTCAGATGACCGCACACATCCCCTTCGCCTTGCGTGAAGCCGGGCGGCGCATGAGTTCGCTGGGCCAGGGCGGCCTGCCCCAGGACGTCGCCGAAGCCGTCGCCTGGCTCGGCCAGCCGGGCAGCGGCGCGGTCAGCGGGCAAGCGTTGCGGGTGTGTGGGCAAAGCCTTTTGGGAGCATAAACATGGATTGGCACACCTTAGGCAGCACACCCTTCTTGCCGCCGTTGTACTGGCGAGCGGCACTCAAACGCAAGATCACCGGCACCACCTTGCCCGAGCAGGGCTTGCGCTGCCGGGTGCGCATCAACCCCAACGACGTGGCGGCGTATCGCAAGGTCTGTGGTTTCGCCGACAGCCCAATCCTGCCGGCGACTTATCCGCATATCCTGGCGTTCGGCCTGCAGATGCAGCTGCTCACGGCCAAGAACTTTCCCTTCCCGTTACTGGGGTTGGTTCACCTGAGCAACCGCATCCGCATTCACCGCCCTTTGGGCGGCGTGAGTGAACTGACGATCAGCGTACAGACATGCAACCTCCAGCCCCACAGCAAAGGGGCAACCTTTGACTTGCTGACCACCGCCGAGGATTCCCTCGGGCTGTTATGGGAAGCCGAAAGCCGCATGTTGTGCCGGGGCGTCAAGCTCGAAGGCGAGGCGCTGGATAATCCACTGCCCACGCCCAGCCAAATCAGCGAACTGACGCGCTGGAAAGCCCCTGCCGATATCGGGCGCCGTTATGCGCGGGTCTCCGGCGACTACAACCCGATCCACCTCAGCGCCCTGACCGCCAGGCTGTTCGGCTTCCCGCAGGCCATCGCCCACGGCTTGTGGAACACAGCGCATACCCTTGCTGCGCTGGGTGAACATTTGCCCGCTGCCAATATTGAACTGCATGTCGAGTTCAATAAGCCCGTGCGCCTGCCCAGTGAAGTCACCCTGTATAGCAGCGCCCCCGGTTCCAGCGGCGAGTTGCTGTTGAAAGGCGCGGGCGAACTACAACACATGGTAGGCAAGTGGCAGCCGATCGCGTGAAAATCACCGATTAATTGTATATATACACCCTAAGTTATAGCGGGCTTTTTTAAGCCCGCTTTTTTATTTATGTCGTTGATTTTTAAAATATATATATCCAGATACATCTACCCTTTATCGCTTTGGTATTAGTCATTAAGCCATGACTTGAACCCAGTATATAAATCGTTAATACCAAGTTGAGCATTGTGAGAAAGAGTGCCCGGGTCTGTTATAGCCACACGGACAAACGCATCGCTATCCAAGAAATAACGAGCGTTTGAAAACAACCCAAGGTTGTACAGGTGCAAGGAACTCAATCATGAACACTCAAACTCAAGTGGTGATCTGGAAAACAAGTACAGCGCTGGCCCTGGCAGTCGCATTGGCGCTCGGAGGCTGCAGCAGCGGTGGCGGTGGACATCACAGTGGTGGTTCGGCTTCAACCGACTCGGCAGCCGGTGGTGGCACGGGCGGTGGTACAGGTGGCGGGACCGGTGGTGGCACCGGCGGCGGAACAGGCGGTGGCACCGGTGGCGGTACCACCACGCCTCTGGTGACCGCAACCGTAGTCGACACCCTGGGCGACACCGTGACCGGCGTTGGCGGCGCCGTCAAAAGCCTCGGCACTACCCTTGGCAGCTTGCCGATTGTCGGCGCAACCACAGGCGGCCTGGTGACCGCCACTGGCACCGCGGTCAGCAGCATCGGCGACGGCCTGTCCACAGGACTCGGTACCATCGGCACCGACAGCAATGCACTGGGCAAAACACTGGCCGGTGTCGGCAAAGGCGTCGCCGACCTGGGCGATGGCGTCAGCACCACAGGTGGCAATGTGGCCACCCTGCTGGGGAACGTACCGGTCGTTGCCGGCGCAGCCCCTGTCGTTGGCGGCGTGGTCGACAAGGTCGGCAATGTCGTGACCATGCTCGGCGACACCTTGAGCACTGCGAGCACCACCGGCCCACTGGGCTCGGTCACCAATACCGTCGGCGCAAAAGTACTGGTACCGGTTGTGTCGCTGGTGGAAAAAACCACCGGCCAAGTGGGCACCGCGACCGGCCTGGATACCCCAGTAGGCGGCCTGTTGAAGAAAGTCGGCAGCACCGTCGACGGCCTGGGCGATAAAGTCGCCGACGCTGGCGGCACCGGCAACCCTGTGACCGGCATCGTGGGTAACGTACTCAATGGTGTAGGCACCGTGGTGGATAAAGCCAGCGGCTATGTCGACCCAGCCACCGGCACCGGCTCCGGCAATGGTAGCGGCGGCGGCACTGGCGGCGCGGGTAATCTCGGCTTGCCAGAACTGATTGGCGGCATCATCGCCGGCGCCGGTAACGGCCTCGATGCAGGCAGCACCAACGGTGTGGTCAGCGCAGCAGGCGCTACCGGTGGCAAAGCGGGTGGCACCGTGGCGTCCCTGGGCACTCTGCTGGGTGGCAGTGGCGTACCGAACACCGCAGCGGGCGCACCGGTTGGGCAAGTGACTCAGGTGCTCGGAAATGCTCTCAACCCTGTGACCAACGGCGTCACCAGCCTGACCCAAAACGTCGGCGGCGCAACCGGCCTGGGTGCACCGATCAACGGCCTGGTCACCAACGCAGGCGGCGCAATCAGCAACCTGGGCGGTGCCCTCAGCGGCGCCAACGCCAACCCGGTCACCAACGCCTTGGGCGGCACTGTCAGCGCCGTCGGTGGCACCGTAGCGTCCATCGGTGGCCTGGTCACCGGCGGCACCAACGCCGGGGGTGGTTTGCTCGGTGGCGGCCTGAACCTGGGGGGTAGCGCATCTGCCTCCGCAGGGGCCAGTGCCGGCGCCAGCGCCAACGGCGGTCTGCTGGGCGGCTTGCTCGGTGGCCTGACCGGCAAAAAATAGAATTGCACCTGGCCGATTAGACGGCCTCACCTACAGCGCCTACGCTTGGTTGAGACGAGAGACCTTATAAGCCTCTCGTCTTTTTTATGGGCAAATGAAATGCCCGGGAAGTACCCGAACCGCGCCCCCAGAGCCCGGCGGGAATCTGCAAAACGCTGCTGCTTTGACCATGGAGTGTCCTATGCGCGCTTTGACGCCGTTGTTGTTGCTCACCCTCAGTACTTACGCCTGCGCCGATACCCTACCCAGCTTCCTCAATAGCAACGACACCATCCGCAACCTGCCCGTGCCCAACCTGCCCGCCGACGCCTATCGTCCGGTCGCCCCGCAAACCCAACTGCCGACACCCGCCGCCACTGAAGCCCAACCCCTGTTGATGGACACCAAAGTGACCATTCGCAAACTGCAGATCGACGGCGGCACGATTTACCCGCTCAAGGAATTGGCCCAGGTCTTCGAGCCGCTGACCGGCCACGAGACCAACCTGGCTCAACTGATCGAAGCCACGCGCGGTATCACCCGGCGCTATCAACAGGACGGCTACCTGCTGTCCTACGCGTTCCTGCCGGAACAAAGCTTCGACGACGGCCTGGTGCACGTGGTGGTGGTGGAGGGTTATATCCGCGACTACCAGCTGCAAGGCGACGTCGGCTCGGTCTCGTCCTACATCGACAAACTGGCAGAAAAACTCAAGGCCGAACGCCCGTTGACCCGCAAGACCTTCGAGCGCTACACCACCTTGATGAGCACTATTCCGGGCGTGACACTGCAAGCCCAAGTACCGCCCCCCAGCACCACCGGCGGCGGCACCCATATGCAAATCACCGCCAGCCGCAAGCCGTTCACTACCAGCATGAGCCTCACCGAAGCCAGCCGGGCCGGCACCCAGGCACTGCTCAGCGCCACCAGCAATTCGCAGACGTCCATGGGCGAGCAACTGAGCGTCAGCGGACTGTTCCCGCCCGGGAACGACAAAGAACACTACTACCGTGCGGCCTACAGTCAGTTCATCAATGCCGAGGGCACGCAGTTGGTGCTGTCGGGCGAACGCTATCGCGCCGACCCCCGTACCAACGTGCAACTGGGGGACGGCCTGGAGCTCAAGCCACACCAGGAGATCGACCGTTACTCCGTGGGGTTCACCCACCCCTTTATCGCCTCGCCCAGCGAGTCGTTGAGCCTGGGTACGCGCCTGTACGCCGTCGACCAGACCACCCGCTACAAACTGGAGGGTTTCCCACAACGCTTTGACCTGAAAACCGACCTGCGCGCCCTCGCGTTTGAAGGCGATTGGCGCAAGGCCGACACCACCCAACTGCGCATCCTCAGCGCCGGGTTGTACCAAGGCATCAACGGCATGGGCGCCAGGACCCACTCGGACTTCGGCGGCCTCACGCCAGACCTCGACTTCTTCCGCGTGCGGCTGTCGGGGGTGCAGAGCAACAAGCTGTTCGATAATTGGCAAGGCGTGCTGTCGGCTGCGGCTTACTGGACCAATGACACCCTGCCTGACAGCGAGCGGGCCACCTTTGGCGGGCAAAACTTCGGCCGTGGTTATCCCGATGACCAGGGTTCAGGCGACAAGGGCTGGGGCTTGGCGTACGAGGTCAATTACAGTTACAACCGCGCCGGCGACTGGGTGAGGATCCTGCAGCCGTACGTTGTCTTCGACCGCGCCAAGACCTGGTACAACGACCTGCCGATCCACGGCAACGACATGTCATCGGCGGCGTTGGGCCTGCGTTTTGGCGACGCCAAGTACTACAACATAGCGCTCGAGGCGGCCAAGCCGTTGTCGGAGGTGGCGTTTGACAACTATGACCGGCGGCCACGGTATTCGCTGAGTTTCAGCTACCAGCTTTGAAACCCGACGTCGGGGCCGGGGCGGGGTATAAACACCGGTCCTTGTAGTGAGCGGGTTTACCCCGCGCCAGCCCCACCACCGATCTCATGCCTTCAACCAACCCGCGTCGAATAGTTCGGGGTGGGTTTGCCGCCTCGGCGCGGGGCAAGCCCGCTCACTACATCAGAGGCGAGGTTTGGGGAGGGGGAACAGGCTGTTCAAGGTGTCGATCAGGCGCACCAGGTAGATCGGCTTGCGGAACAGGTCCAGTACCTGCAGACGCAGCATGTCGCTGACGTCGTCCATTTCAGCATGGCCCGACATCACAATGACCGGCAAGTGTGAACGCGAGGTGTGTTCGCGCAGGCGCTTGATCAGGGAGATGCCACTCTCCTCGGGCATGCGCAGGTCGGTGATGACCAGGGCGATATCCGGGTTGAGGGTCAGCTCCTGCAAGGCGAAAGTGACAGAGGTGGCGGTGAAGCACACGAATCCCTCATTTTCGAGGGATTCGGCAAGTTCGATCAGGGCGTCCTCTTCATCGTCCACCAATAGGATTTGCTGGCGGCGAGACGACGACGGTGTCATAGACGATACCCAGTGATTAATGTTCGCCAACAGAGCGTTGTATGCAACTTAGTTAAAAATCAAGTACCACTACCCGCCGGTAACGCATTTGATACAGAAGTGAAAACACCTTTGATCTTATCGCCGAGCCCAGAACCCGCACCGATAATTACCAGCGCGACAATCGCCACGATAATCACATATTCGATGGCCGATGCCCCATCCCTGCGTCGAAAAAACAACTGGGTCTGGACAAACGCCTTCAAGATCAAGTCAAGGAACATAATACTTCTCCCTAATGCGCCGCAGAGCGCCGGTACAGCTGTGTTGCACGATGATTGCCGTGTGCCATTAGAGCATTGTCAACAAACCTCACCCTCACAACTGTAAGAACGAATTAATCACAAAGTATTAGTCGTAAAGTTGGCGTCATAAAACCGTGCTTTTCATGAAAACTTTTTTAGTTCAGAGAAATTTTGCCGCGGGTAATGGCATTTCGTCCTAGCTGAACTACCTTCCAATAGCGAAATAGTTAGATGTTCATAGCAGCCAGTGTTGCGGATTAACCCGTTTGGATTAGCGGGCAGCGGTGCAACGGGATAAGGAGAGCCGTCATGAACAGTCGTTTCAGCATGATCCTGGCCGGCGTACTTCTAATAGGAGCCTTGATCGCCGGCTATTGGGGTCTGGCGCTGAGCCGCGCACCGGAACCTATTGCAGCACCTGTCATTTCCGTCGAAAACAGCGTCGCCGCCGTCGAAGACAAAACCCGCCAGCCGGTGGTGGTGCTGGTGCATGACGTGCCCCCCTTCGTCCCCCTCGCCGCCACTGACCTGGTCATCGAAAACCTGCGCACCGTGCCCGCGGGCAGCCTCACCCGCCTCGATCAAGCCATCGGCCGTATTCCGCTGCGCACCTTGGGTGCCGGCAACTGGTTGAGTGAGGAAAGCTTCAGCGCCGGAGGCCCGCTGGCCCGCATGATTCGCCCAGACGAGCGCGCCCTGGCGGTGCCTGTCGACGAGGTGATCGGCGCGGGAGGCCAACTGAGCCCCGGCGACTTCGTCGATATCCTGCTGTTCCTGCGCCAGGAGCCCGGCAATACCGAGCAGTCGGCGCAGGTGGTGCTTCCGGCCATGCGTCTGCTCAGCGTGGGCGACCAGGTCGGCTTGGCCAATGACGGCAAACCCGCCGTCCTGCCGCCCTCCACACCCGAAGAAAAAGCCCAGGCCGCCCAACGCCGAGCCGCCGCGCGCACGGTGGTGCTGGCGGTTCCCGAACCCTTATTGAGTCGTCTGATGCTGGCGTCCCAGGCAGGCATTTTGCGCCTGGCCGTACGCAGCGCCGACGAACAACTGCTGAGCCGTTACTGGGCCGGCGAAAACGACTCAGCGGAAAAAGTGCAAAGCGCCGACCGCGATCTCTACCAATTCACCCAGTTGGCGATGGCGCCCCCGCCAAAAAGAATCGCACCGGTCGCGACCGCTCCTGGCGGCCAACGCCGTGGCATTGAAGTGATCCGTGGTGCGCAAGCCGCCCAACAAACGCCCTGATTGAACAAGGAAGCCTTGAATGAGCCATCGCTACGCTCAAATGGCCTTGGTCCTGATGCTGTCGAGCCTGCCCGTGGGCATGGCCTTCGCCGCGCCAGGTAGCTGCAGCGCTCTGGGCCAGTTGCCCGCCGTGGTTGAGGTGGGAGAAGGGTTGCAACAGGAAATGCAATCGCCGGTCGCCATTACACGATTGGCCATCGGCGACCCCAGGATTGCCGATGTACGGATCAACGGCGACCGCAACTTCCTGTTGACCGGCGTTGGCGCCGGGGCGACCAGCCTGATGGTCTGGACCGGTTGCTCGACCACCCCGCGCCAGAGCATGGTGTTCGTCAAAGGCAAGGCCACCTCGGCCCTGACCAGCCTGTCGCTGTCGCCTTCCGAAGACCCGACGTTGCCCAGCCAGGTGCAGACCGATATCCGCTTCGTCGAAGTCAGCCGTACCAAGCTCAAGGAGGCCAGCACGTCGCTGTTCGGCCAGGGCGGCAACTTCCTGTTCGGCAGCCCGGGCAACGGCTCCATTCCCGCCACCACCGCCAACAGTTTCCGTGGGCAGGGGGTGAACAACGGTTTCTTCAACATCGGTTTTGGTGGCGGGCGGATCTCGGCCATGATCAACGCCCTGGAGCAGAGCGGCTTCGCCTACACCCTGTCACGTCCCAGCCTGGTGGCCCTCAGCGGGCAGAGCGCGACCTTCCTCGCCGGTGGCGAAGTGCCGATCCCGGTGCCCAGCAGCGGCAGCGACAGCATCTCCATCGAATACAAGGAGTTCGGTATCCGCCTGACCCTCACACCCACCGTCATCGACCGTAACCGCATCACCCTCAAGGTGGCGCCCGAAGTCAGCGAGCTGGACTACAGCAACGCAGTGCAGATCGAAGGCATCCAGGTGCCCGCCCTCACCGTGCGCCGTACCGACACCAGTGTGTCCCTGGCCGATGGCGAAAGCTTCGTGATCAGCGGCCTGATCAGCAGTACCAACCGATCCTCTATCAGCAAGTTTCCGGGGCTGGGTGACATCCCGATCCTGGGTGCGTTTTTCCGCGACTCCAATATCAGCCGCGAAGAGAAAGAGCTGTTGATGATCGTCACGCCGCATTTGGTGCAACCGCTGGCTGCCAACGCCCAACTGCCCTCGTTGCCCGGTGAAAAACTGCGCAACTACGACCCGAACTGGTACCGCCTGTTCTTCCTGGAAAACGGCAACTTCGACCGTCGCAGTGGACTTTCCCAATGAGCGATAGCCTGAGCCAGACGTTTCTGGCAATCACACGCAACACCACTGACCTGGAATGGCTGCAGGGTGCCCTCGCGCCCTTGGGCCAGGTGGTCAGCGCCGGTGGCGGTAGCCTGGATGAACTGTTGGCCCTGGTGGACGTGACCTTCGCCAACCTGGTGTTCGTGGGCCTGGATCGTGAGCACGTGGTGGCTCAAAGCGCATTGATCGAAGGCGCGCTGGAAGCCAAGCCGATGCTGGCAATCGTGGCGCTCGGCGATGGCATGGACAACCAGCTCGTGCTCAATGCCATGCGCGCCGGAGCACGGGACTTCGTCGCCTACGGTTCACGCTCCAGCGAAGTGGCCGGGCTGGTGCGGCGCCTGAGCAAACGCCTGCCACCTGCCACGCCGAATACCCAACTGGGCGGCCTCACCGTGCTCTACGGCACCCAAGGCAACGCGGACGGCGCCTTGCTGGCCAGCCACCTGGCCATGGTGGTGCAAAAGAGCGGGCAACAGACCTTGCTGCTTGACCTGGGCCTGCCACGGGGCGACAGCCTGGCGCTGCTGGGCCTGGAAAGTACCTTCAACTTCGGCGACGCCCTGCGTCACCTGCGCCGCCTCGATACCACCCTGATCAACAGCGCCTTCGCCACCGCCGAGGACGGCTTGCGCATCCTTGCCTATGCTCCCAGCGATGAGCCGCTGGAACTGACCAGCGCCGCCGAGCTGTACATGCTGCTCAGCGCCCTGCGCCAACACTTCCAGCACATCGTGGTGAACCTTACCGGCCAGCCCGACAGCGAAGCGCTGCGCACCTTTGTCAGCCATTGCGACAAGCTGCTGTGGTGCACCGACCAGAGCGTGCTCGACTGCCGACGCAACCTTGCAGTGCTGAATCAATGGCGCGAAAAAGGCATGCGCCTGGATCACGCCAAGCTGCTGGTCGACCGCTACCTCAAGGGCTGCGCCCCCGACACCGAAGCCCTCGGCAAAAGCTTCGGCCTGGAGGTGATTGCCGTGCTGCCGTTCAGCCCGGAGGTGCGCCTCAATGCCAAGAACCAGGGCCAGACCCTGTTCACCTTGTCGCCCCGCGAAAGCCTGACCCATGCCCTCAAAACCCTGGGCGAACGCCTGGCCAAACGCTCCGAAGGCCTGGCGAAACCGTCGATGAGCTGGTTCGAGCGCCTGATGGGAAGTGGTCGATGAACGGCGAAAAACTCTTCGGCGCACCCGCCCGTGGCGCGGCGGGCCACAGCGACCACGACGGCCTGAAACTGGTGCTGCATCGCTACATCATCGATGCCATCGAAGAGTCGGGCAAAAACCTGCTGGAAGGTTCGCGCCAATCCCTCGCGCAGTTTGTGATCGACAAAGTGTCCGAGTACATCACGCGCATGCACCTGGCGATTTCCCGCTACGAGATGGAGCGCCTGGCCGAAGAGATCGTCGACGAACTTACCGGCTTCGGCCCCCTGGAAGTGCTGTTGCGCGACCCGTCGGTGACCGAGATCCTGGTCAACGGCCCGCACCGAGTGTTTATCGAGCGCGACGGCCTGCTGCACCAAAGCGACCTGCGTTTTATCGACGCCCACCACGTGGAGCGGGTGATGCAGCGCATCCTGGCGCCGCTGGGCCGGCGCCTGGATGAGTCTTCGCCGATGGTGGACGCGCGCCTGCCCGATGGCAGCCGGGTCAATGCGATCATCCCGCCGATTGCCCTGGATGGCCCCTGCCTGTCGATTCGTAAGTTTCGCAAGGACATGCTCAAGAGCAGCGACCTGGTGGCGATGCAAACCATCGACCAAAGCATCTTCGAGTTCTTCCAGGAGGCGGTGGGCAAACGCTGCAACGTCTTGATCAGCGGCGGTACGGGCACCGGCAAGACCACCTTGCTCAACATCCTCAGCCAGTTGATCAACCCTCACGAGCGCCTGGTGACCATCGAAGACGTGGCCGAACTGCAACTGGGCCACCCCCACGTGGTGCGCCTGGAAACCCGCCCGCCAAATGCCGAAGGCCACGGCGAGGTCAAGGCCAGTGACCTGATCCGCAACGCCCTGCGGATGCGCCCCGACCGCATCATCCTCGGCGAAATCCGCGGTGTGGAAGTGCTCGATGTAATGACCGCGATGAACACCGGCCACGACGGTTCCATGAGCACCGTGCACGCCAACAACGCCCAGGACGCGTTGCTGCGCCTGGAAACCCTCGTGGGCCTGACCGGTCGCGTGGTGGCGG
Organism: Pseudomonas sp. GW821-FHT05H12; assembly: GCF_059419385.1. NCBI lineage: Bacteria > Pseudomonadati > Pseudomonadota > Gammaproteobacteria > Pseudomonadales > Pseudomonadaceae > Pseudomonas > Pseudomonas sp. GW821-FHT05H12. The sequence goes on from NZ_JBWKRS010000026.1 coordinate 36,443, forward strand.
AAAAGACCTTGCGGCAGATGATCTGCGCGGCACTCGACGTGGTGATCCAGCTGACCCGCCTGCCCGACGGTCGCCGCTGCGTGAGCGAGGTGGTGGAAGTGGTCGGCGTGCGTGACGACGTCTACGTCATCAATACCCTGTTCCGCCTGGACCGGCGTACCGGCTTTGGTTTCCTGCGCGAGGCGATCAACCCCGCAGGCGACAAGCTGCGTCACGAATCGGCCTTGCCGCTGCCATAGCCCAGAGGGGAGAGGACGGATGACCGGACCCATTCTGCTGCTGATCTGCATCATCCTCATCGGCCTGTCATATCGCCTGTTTCAACACGGCTTGCGCCAGGCCGGCAACGACCGTGTGCTGGAGCGCCTCACCGACGGCCAGCCGGTGCAGGAAGCCCCGAGCACCACCTGGACCGCAGTGGAGCGCATGTTCCAGCGAGCCGGCCTGGGCAAACCTACCGACCGCCTATGGCTATGGCTCACGGGTTGGGCGTTGTGCGCCCCGGTTGGCTACTACCTTGCCCACTGGTTGGGCGCGCTGGCGATGCTGGTATTACCGCCCCTGGCAATGCGCCTGTACATCGCCTGGCGCTACCAACGGCGTATGCAACGCATGATCGAGCAGTTGCCGCAGTTGCTGGACCACAGCGTGCGCAGCCTCAAGTCCGGGCGCACCTTGGCAGACGCGGTGCTGGGCGGCATCGAAAGCACCGAAAACCCGCTCAAGCACGCGATGAGCCGCATTCAGCGCAACGTGCAGATGGGCGTGAGCCTGCCGGACTCCGTGAGCGATTTCGCCGAGTTCTACGAGCAGGATGAGTTCCGCCTGTTTGCCCTGGGCCTGAAGGTCAACCACCGCTACGGCGGCAACGCCAGCGAGCTGCTGGAAAACCTGATCAAGATGATCCGCGAGCGCGAGCAAGGCCGCCGCCAGCTCAAGGCGATGACCGGCGAAACGCGCATGACCGCCTATGTGCTGGCGGGTTTGCCGGTGCTCATGGTCGGCTACTTCCTGATGATCAACCCCGGCTACTTGATGACGATGTGGAACGATGAAACCGGGCGCTATTTGCTGTTCGGTGCCTTGGCGATGGACGTGACGGGCACCTTCGTCATGTGGCGCATGTTGCGGAGTATTTGAGATGACGTTATTGGCCAGTGCCTTGTTGCTGCTCGCTGCCGTGGTGTTGATCAGCGGCCGCTGGTTGGAACAACGCCGGCGCCAGCGCCTGGTCACCCAGCGCCTGCAGGGCCAACTGAGCCGCGAAGACCGCTTCGGCAGCCTGCTGCGCCAGTTGGGCGCCAGCCCCCTCGCCCAGCGTTCGGTGAGCCTGGACAACGAGACCCAGACCCTGCTCAACCGCATCGGTTGGCGCAAGACCAACCAGCGCTCGCTGTTTGCCGCCTTTCAGGTTGGCGTGCCCATTGTGTTGCTGGCGGTGTCGGTGGTCGGGCAGCAGTTGCTGTTCCCCCATGCGCAATCGCCGTGGATCGCGCCCGTAATCGCCCTGGGCATTGGCTACCTGCTGCCAAAACGCATTCTGGCTGCGGCGGCGAAAGCCCGTCAGCAACGTATCGCCCGGGAGATTTCGACGTTCATCCCGCTGCTGCGCATCCTCTTCGAATCGGGCATGGCAGTCGAGCAATCGTTGCGCGTGCTGGGCACCGAGGCCCAGCGCTTGTTGCCGGACCTTACCCAGGAGCTGCGCCTGATCCTGGCGCGGGTCGACTCCGGCCTGGAGCTGGGTGAAGAGCTGGGCAAGACCGCACGGTTGCTGGCCGTGGATGAGTTCACCGACACCTGCGTGATCCTGCAGCAACTGATCACGCAGGGCGGCGGCGCGATGAAGTCGCTGCTGGCGCTCAAGCAACTGCTCGATGACCGGCGCCTGACTCGCCTGCAGGAATACATCTCGAAGATGTCGGCCAAGATGTCCGTGGTGATGATGGTGTTCCTGTTCCCGGCCCTGCTGACGGTACTCGGCGGGCCGGCCTTTATCGCGATCGCCCGCGCCCTGAATAACTTTTGAGGAGCCTTTGATGAAACTACTGATCGGCGCACTGAGCCTGTTGATGCTTGGCGGCTGTGCCACCAACGGCCAAACACCCTGGGCCGCGCTGAGCGGCTCGACCAGTTGTTCCAAGCCCAGCGCCGAGCAGGAGCTGGCGCTGAACCTGGCCGATGACATGGCCAACGAAGGCAAGCTGCACGCCAGCCTGGCCAACCTGCAAAGCCTGCCCGATGCACTGCCCCAGGTGCGCCTGCGCAAGGCCCGGGCCGCGCGCTTGTTGGGCCGCAGCGAGGCCGAGCCGATGTACCGCAGCCTGGTGGGCACTTGCCTGGCTGCCGAAGGCGAGCATGGCCTGGGCCAGCTGGCGTCGGCCAGGGGCAGCAACGACCAGGCCCTGGCCCACATGCAACGGGCGGCGCAGTTGGCCCCGACCAACGAAAAAATCCGCAATGACCTGGGGGTGGTGTACCTCGACCAGTTGCGCCTGGAGGACGCCCGCTTCGAATTCCTCACGGCCATGGAGCTCAAGCCGAGCGACCAACTGGCCGCCGTCAACCTGATGACCCTGTTGATCTACCAGGACAACTGGGGGCAAGCCGCGCAACTCGTCAGCCAACTGAGCCTGAGCCCGGAACAGGTGAACAATGCACAGGTTCGGGCCCAGAAGCTCAAGACGTCGAGCAAGGCGGTAGCGCGTAAACCCAAGGACCAAGTGGCCGCCGTCAGCGATGCGCTGCCAGCCACCGTGAAATAGGGAGTTGAAGATGAAAGCCCACTACCTCGCCTGCCTGGCCCTGCTGCCGTTGATGGCCCAAGCCATCGAGCCCGGCCCCTCGTCCCCGCAGCAGGCCGAGACCGAAAACTGGATGACGTTGCAGGTGAGCGGTCGCGCAGCCTCGAGCATCCCGCAAAAGGTGAGCCCGACTGAGCGCGACCAGGCGTTCAAGCGTTGGCTGGACAGCAACAAGCATCCGATTCCGGAGTTTTTTGAGACTGGCACCGGGGGCAAGTCAGGAAGCGGTTCCAGCAAATGACGAGGCGAGGGGAGCACGCTCCCTCACCTCGGCCACTTCAATGGGCGGTGACCCGCTGGCGCATGGCCGAATTGCTCGGTGATAGCGCCAACGCGAGCTGGGTGCGGTTATGCATGTGGGTCAAACGCAACACCTGGGACACATAGAGTTTCACGGTGTTTTCGGTGATCCCCAGTTCACAGGCGATCTGGTAGTTGGTCTGGCCCTTGCCCACAAGCCTCGCAACATCCAACTGCCGAGGTGACAGCTGGTTGAAGATCGTCGGAATTTCAAGCGGCACTGCGTCGTCTGCCGAAGTATCGCCATCGGTGTCCTGCGCAGGGCTGCGACGGACTTTGTCGAGGTCCTGGTACAGGTCGTTGATGGACTCGGACAGGTACTGCAATTTCTGGTTCAAGTGCCCCAGTTGCAGCTCCTTCTGCCGCTCCTCCAAGGCCGCTTCCTGGCGCTGCAGGCCTTCGAGCAGTTCATCGAGGTTGATCGGCTTTTGATAGTAATCGGAGATGCCCGCACGCAGGGCCTTGATCACGTCCTGCTTGTCAGCGCGGCCGGTGAGCATGATCGCCTCGAACGCACGCTGCTTGCCGGCCACCCGCTGCAGGGCTTGCACCAGCTCGATACCGTCCATGTCCGGCATGTGCAGGTCGCACAGCACCAGTCCAATCTCGGTGTCTTCGCTGAAACGCTTCAAGGCGTGCCGGCTGGACTCACAGGGCACGCAACGGTAGCCGTTGCCTTCAAGAAACTCACAGAGCTCTTCAACGATCAACGGCTGGTCGTCGACCACGAGCACTTTCACTGCTGACGTAAGCTTGTTCACGCGCTACTCCATGCCTGGCAAGCCAAAAGTTTGACCTATCCCTTCTGACGAAGAATCCTATACATCTACTCAATAAACGTAGACCTACTTTCCGACTATGTACATAGCGATAGAGGCCTTCTGCGACTAATGGATCCAAAGCCAGTACAAGGCAAAACCTGTCAGTAAATAGGGTGCAAACGGCTGCTTTGTTGGCGCCTGATCGGGCCCAGGCGCAACACGCGTGCTAAGCCTTTGACCCACAACGACCCATGCGCCCATTGCCACGGCGGCCCCGATCAGCGACCACAGCAAATAGTCGGGGTTAGTCGCCAGTGCCAGCGCGGCCAGCAGCTTTACATCACCGGCGCCAAAGCGCCCCAATACATAGCCCGGCAAGCCCAGCAGCAGCGCCAGGGCAAAGGCCCAGCCGCCCTCACCGGCCGGGGCTCCGATCCAGGTGCCCCCCATCCACAGCAGATAGATCAGCGCGACCAGGCCGACGCCCAGCGTCAACCCGTTGGCGATTTGCCGCTGTCGAATGTCTTGCACTGAGCACAGCACCAACCAGAGCAGGATTACCAAGCCTTGGGTCACGTAAAAAACATCCCTTTTCGCTGAATGATTCTATGCTGATATCAAGTAGTAGCCGTCAGGGTAGACGCGGTCATGCAAACAAGCCTCCCCCGCAAGCAAAAAGGTGCCGCGGCGATAGAGTTCGCCCTGGTGTTCGTGATCTTTTTTGCCGTGTTCTACGGACTGGTCAGCTATAGCCTGCCGTTGCTGCTGATGCAGTCGTTCCACCAGGCGGCCGCCGAAGGCGTGCGCCGCAGCGTGTCACTGGACCCTGCCACCGTCGGCTACTCAGGCCTGGTGACGCAACGCGCCCAGGCCGCCACCCTGGCGCAACTGAACTGGATTCCCGCTTCGTTCAAATTCCTGCCCAGCTACGTGAATGCGACCTACGTCGGCACCACCCTGACGGTGACGATCAGTTACCCCTCCTCCAGCCTCACGTCCGTGTTGCCGGTGCTGGTGCTGCCCGGCATAGGCGCAGTGCCCAAACTGCCGACTTACCTCTCCGCCACGTCGAGCCTTCAGTTTTGACCCCGGGGGATAAGCTGCTCGGGCGTTTGCTGGGCCGCAGCAGCCCGCTGCCTTTCGATGCGACGCCCCCAGCGTTCAATGGCCTGCAACTGCAACTGGACGCTCAGGGCCATGTGCTGAGCATCACCGGCACCTTGCGCACGCAGCTCGCCCAACACCTGACCCACAACGCCACGCCGCCTTTGCACAGCTTACTGCGTGCCAACAGCGCGCTGAGCATTGAAGGCCAACCTGTCGACTGGCAACGCCATGGCCTGGACCTCGACTTCCAGGGCATCGCCGGCCAAACCCTGCACACCCGTGGCTGGATCGAGCCCGATGGCGACCACTGGACCCTACGCCTGCTCGACGTCAGCGACCTGTTGGCCGGCCGCCAGTTGGCCCAGCACCGTGAGCAGAACCACCAGTTGGCCTGCCAGATGAGCGAACAGTTGCGGGTCTGCACCCTCAGCCGCCTGCCGGAGGTGCTCAACGAACACTTGGCCAGCGTGGCCCAACGCTGGCGCATCCCCTGCATTGCCCTGGCGTTGCTCGACGATGACGACCAGGGTTGGCGCATCTACGGCCAGTACGCCGCCCACGACGCCCCTACGCTGTGGCAAACCGCACAACGCCTGGGCACCAGCCTGGACAGCGTCAACGGCAATGCCCCCCTGAGCCTGGACATCGCCCGGGGCCACAACGACAACCCGCGCCTGCACAGCGTGTTCGGCAATGCCGACGGTTTCCTGGTGCCTTACCGCGATGGCCAAGGCGTGGCCGCCTGGTTGCTGTGCGGGTTCTACAACAGCCAATCCCAGACCAGCGAACGGGACTGGCTGAACCTCACCGCCGCCCTCGCCGCCCCCCTGCTGAGCCGGTTGCGTGAGCAGCGTCACCACCAGCAACTGGAGCGTGTCGAAGCCTTGCAAGGTCTGCTCGGCACCGGTTGGTGGGAGCTGTTGCCGGCCACCCAGGAGATTCAACTGGCCCCGCAACTGCAACGCAGCCTGAGCCAGGACGACGGCCCCACTCGCCAGCCCCTCGACTTATGGCTGGAACTGATCCACCCCGCCGACCGCCAGGAACTCGGCAGTCGCCTGCATGACCTGCAAGCCTTGGGCAAACCCTTGCTCACCAGCGTGCGCCTGCAACGCAGCGATACCGAGCACCCTGTCTGGTACCGCGTACAGGGCCAGGTGCTCGGCGTGGGCGACAATCGTCGCTGGATCGGCTTCATGCTCGACATCAGCGACATCAAGAACCAGCAACTGCAAGCCGCCGCCGCCCATGCGCGTCTGGATAACGTGATCGCCAGCTCCCCTGCCGTGATCTATGTGCAGCGCTACGTCAACGGGGCGCTGCAACCGGTGTTCTTCAGCGACAGCCTGCTGCCGCTGCTGGGCTGGACGCTGGCCGAGTGCGACGGGGTCGCGCTGGCATTGCTGATCCACCCCGAAGACCGCGAACTGTATTTCGAACGCACCCGCCAACTGCTGCGCGAAGGCACCGTGCGCAGTCGCTACCGGGTCCGCGATAAACAGGGCCACTACCACTGGCTGCTCGACGAGGCCAAGCTGCTGCGCGACGACCTCGGCCTGCCGGTGGAAGCGGTCGGCCTGTGGCTGGACGTCACCGAAGCGACACTGGCGGCCGAACAGGTCAAGCAGAGCGAGGAACGCTACCGCATCCTCGTGGAAGACTCCCCGGCGATGATCTGCCGCTACCGGCCCGACCTGACCCTGACGTTCGGCAACACGCCCCTTGCCAATTACCTGGAATGCCTGCCGGCGCAACTGCCGGGGGTGAACCTGGGGGAATGGCTGTCGACCGAACAGCGGCACGCCTTTGTGCAGCGCATCAGCCAACTGACCCCGGAATTCCCCGTGAGCACCGCCGAAATCAGCCTGCAATTGCCGGGGCGCGAGCATGCCTGGTGGGTGTGGTCGGACCGTGGGGTGTTCGATGAAAGCGGCACCCTGGTAGAAGTGCAAGCCGTTGGCCGGGACAACACCGAAGTGCGCCGCTCCCAGCAACAACTGACCCAAAGCGCCAAGATGGCCACCCTTGGCGAAATGGCCACCGGCCTGGCCCACGAGATCAACCAACCGTTGAACGTGATGCGCATGGCCATCGTCAACGTGCTCAAGCGCTTGAGCAACGGCGACGCCCAGATCGACTACCTCACCGAAAAGCTCCAGCGCATCGATGCCCAAGTGCAACGGGCCGCGAAGGTGGTGGACCATATGCGTGTGTTCGGCCGCCGCTCGGAAATCGAACAGCAGCCTTTCGACCCGGCGCAGGCCGTGGAAGGTACGCTGTCGCTGCTCAGCGAAGGCTTGCGTGGCAAGGGTGTGGAAGTGCGCCTGACGCCTGCGGACTTCTCGGTGAAGGTTATCGGCTACGCGGACCAGCTTGAACAGGTGCTGATCAACCTGATGGTCAATGCCCGCGATGCCCTGCTGAGCCAGCGGGAAAAAAATCCCGGTTTGAACCCCTGGATCGCCGTTCACACCGAGCATGACAGCCGCCATGTGCGCATTTGGGTCGAGGACAACGGTGGCGGCATCGACCCGCGTCTGCTGGAGCGGATTTTCGAGCCGTTCTTCACCACCAAGCCGATTGGCGTGGGCACCGGATTGGGCTTGTCGGTGAGCTACGGCATCGTGGAAAACATGGGCGGACGCCTGAGTGTCAGCAACGGCGAGCACGGCGCCCGGTTCTGCGTGGAACTGCCGATAAGCGCCGCCTAGATCACCAGGTAAGCGCGGCCCATATGGCAGGTGAGGTTGGCCCCGACTTCAGCGTTGCCCAGGCTGATGCCCAAGGCCGAAAGCAGCGTGTTGACGATGGGGTCGAGCACCGGTGCCAGCACATTCTGGATCAGCCCCACCAACGACGAGATGATGGTGGTCAACGCGTTGGCCACCGTCGCGTTGCCACTGTTGGGCGTACTGCCGGTGGGCGGCACGTAAGTCACCTGCAGGCCCGACAGCGTGGCGCCCAGACTGTTGATGATATTCGCTGTGCCGGGAGGGCTCTTATACGTCGGTGTCGCATTCATTTCAGCCACCGGTAGAAACAGCAAGGGGCTGGTTTGCTGGCCGATGGTGGACAACGCTTTCAAGTTCAAGCCGCCCCCTACCCCGGCCGTGCGTGGGCCGCAGATCAAGGTCAGCACGATGCAATAGTGTTCGCCAAAGTCGATCAGCCTGACCGGCTGAACATTGACCGGCGCCGAGGACGAAAACGCCGATACAGGGTCCACATAACCTACGCCCAACGTGGCGACGGCGGTAGTGGCCTGCACCGTCAACGACTTGGTGGCCGGTGTGGCACAACTGAAATCCGTCACGTGGCTCTCGGCGCTGGCGGCCTCGATGTAGATGGACAGGGACTGGGTGATATCCACGTCCGTGACGTTGCACGCCACCAGGCACAGGACACCCCCGACCACCGCAGGAATATTCAGGTTCAGCAGACCACCCACCACCTTCGACACGGGCGTGGCGAGACCGGTCAGGATCGAGGCCACCCCCGACACCAGCTTGAGCACCGGTGCCTGTACCACCACCAGGGTGCGCACTTGTGCCGTGCGCACGAAAATCTGATCGGTCGGCGGTGTCTTGGCCAGCCCGGCCTTGGCCAGTGCGGGGTTGCCAATCGCCGAGAGTTGCGGCGGTTCGATCACCTTGGTCTGGATCGAGACATTGCCCACGAGGGGGATATTGAGTTGAACCGCCGCGCTCACCGCGCTCTTGCTGCTGGACAGTTGCGCCACCGCCTCCAGCAGTTGGAACAGCTGCACCGTGGAGTTCAAGGCCGCAATCGGCGTGCCGGTGGCCACGTTCAGCAAGCTGCCCACGGTCAGCAGTTGGGTATTGGGGGCGATAGCTTCCAGCGCCAGTACGTTGTTGATGACCGCCGTGGCCGCGGCACCGTTCTTTTGCAGCAGCATCACCGTCGCATGAATCAGGTCCGTGGCGGAGGCTTTGGCCGCCAGCAGCGCGGTGTAATCGCCCGCCGTCACGTTAAGTCGGATGGCCAGCTGGTCCAGGTAACCGAGCAGGTTGACGTTGGTAGACACGATCCCGTTCCAACCCGCGGCCGTCAGCGACAGGCTGCCGCCGAGCAAATTGCCGAAGGTGAAATTCAGCAGTGGCGATTTCGTGGAGTCGACCGTGGCCAGGCTGCTGCGGATGGTCAGTTGCGCGACCGGCGGTGCCTGGGCCGCCACGGCGGTAGCACTCAGAATGGTCTGCGCGTTGAACGTTTTACCGTGGAACAAGTTCAGGATGCCATTGGCGATGCTGGTCATCACCGTACGCGAGGCCACCACGCGGATCGCGTCGTTCTTGGTGGCATCGGCGGTAAACACACGCAGGTTGCTGGCGTTGGTGGCAAGGGTGCCGCAGGTCACCACCAGCGTGCGGCTGTTGTCGCCGGCCACCAGGGTAAAACCGTTGCGCTTGGCATTTTGCACGGCATAGGCATTGGCGGTGCTGCTGCTGCCGCATTGCCCGCCCAGGCCTGCGGCCTCCAGCGCCGAGGTGTCGGCGATGGATTGCACCTTGCGCTTTTCGAGGTACAACCGCCCGCTGTCGACCGCCAACAGCATGAATATCAAGGCAAGCGCCAAGGTACCCGCCGCCATCAGGCCAATTGCACCACGTTGCCTGGAACGAAGTCGGGGAGACATCGAGCACTCCTTTGGCGCTTACTCTCCGTAGGTGCAATGAAGTGTAGTCAAGGCTAGGCAGGGGTGATGACGATTTTACAGACACAACAGCCCCCTGTAGGAGCTGGCTTGCCAGCGATGGCATCACCTCGGTCTACCTGAAAGACCGAGGTGCCCGCATCGCAGGCAAGCCAGCTCCCACACTAGCCTGCTTCCACAAGGGAGCTTCAGGGTTTTAGTGGGGTGGGTAGGTGGAGAGGATCCGACTCACCGTAGTGCGAATGGCGTTGCTGCGGTCCTGAGGGTTCGGCGTGCTGCTCATCATCTGCTCGTCACTGCCACGCCACACCAGCTTGCCGTCCTTGCCGTCGAGCAGGTCGATCTGGATGGTGGCCACTTTGTAGGTGATGTTGCGCGTTTCGTTGTACATCGGGCCACCCCAATAGCCGTTCCACGGGCCGCCCCAGGCGCCGCCGTAGTTGGTGGTGACCTGTTGCTGGCGGTCTTCGACGATCAGGTAGGCCTGCACGTTCACGTCAGCCTTGGTACCCGGTGCTGCGGGGCGCAGGCCGCGCTGGTCGAGTTGCTCGCCCACGGCCTCGCGGATGCGTTGTTCGGTAAGGTCACTCTTGATTCGCGGGTCATCCGGGCGATATTGCAGCGCCGGGTCTTTCCAGGCCCAGCTGCGGTAGGCGCCGAAGTCGCGGCTGGCGTCAAAGTCATGGTTGACCTGATTGGTCTGGCAGCCGCCCAGCAATACAACGACAGCAAGTGCAGCGATGCGACGAAGCATGGTTGTTCTCCAAAAAACGAGGCGTTCTTGAGATGAGAATAGCGGTTAACTGGGCGGGTAGGCCGTCATTGCCTTCTGCACGGCCTCGCGCAGGGAGTCGGCGCGCTCGCTGAGGCTGCCCTGGCTGGTGGTCTCCGCGCTGGTGCTCCACACGGGCTGGCCGTTGCGCGCATCGAACAGGTTGACCCGCACCACCGCCACCGTCACTTCATAGGTACGCACCACCGGCACCGAGTTGTACATGCCGTAGCCGTTGCCATAGCGGTTATAGCCGCCATACCCGTAGCCATAGTCGTCCTGGACTTGCTTGAGGCGTTTCTCCAGGCGCACGTCGGCGCTGACCAACAGGTCCGGCGCACGCTTGTCATGCAGGGGGCGCAGGCCGCGTTGGTCCAGAGCGCCGCTGACCGCCTCGGCAATCTGTGCCGAGTCGGCCCAGGCCGAGCCCGCCGGCAACTGGCCGTTGAGCCAGGCCCAATTGCGGTAGGCGCCGTAGTCACGCACCGGCGCCGGATAAGCGCTGGCATCGAAGGTATTCGCCGCCTGGGCCGGCGCCGGTGGGATCGGCGCCGAAGCAGCAACATATGGGTTGGGGCTGGAACAGGCGCCCAACCCCAGGGACAACAGGATCAAACAGAGACGACGCATTTCGACCTCCGCAGACTGGGCCGCTTAAACCGGACGGCAGATCCAGTGCAAATAACGCCCAAGTCCGGCAAAGCTTGGGTGACGACGGTGAGCGAGTTCCATCTCCAAAAGGTCCTGCAAATCGGCGCGGGCCTGGAATTCCACCGGCATATAGTCGTGGAACACCCGCACGCCACTTTGGCTTTCGACCTGCCAAAGCCCTTCGAGTTGCGCCGCCAGCTCGCGTGGGTCGAGCGGTTGTTGCGGCGTGAGGCTCTGCTTCTCGCCGGCCATGTCGTTCTTGCGCATTTTGCGGAAGTGGCCTTTGAGCAGGTTGCGATAAATCAACGCATCACGATTGTAGAACGCCAGCGACAGCCAGCCCCCGGGCACCGTGAGTTGGTGCAGCACCGGCAGGATCGCGTGGGGTTCAGCCAGCCATTCCAGCACGGCGTGGCACAGCACCAGGTCGTAGGGTTCGGTGAGCTGGCCGAGCAGGTCTTGCCAGGGTGCGTGAATAAACGTGGCGGTCTGCCCGGCGTCGGCGAACCGTTGGCGCGCGCCTTCGAGCATCGGCTCGGCGGGCTCGGCCAGGGTCACCTGGTGGCCCTGCTCGGCCAGCCACAATGACATGTGCCCCAGGCCCGCGCCGATATCCAGCACACGCAACGGACGCGCCGGCAACGCTTCAGTCAGGTCAGCCTGGAGCACCGCGAGGCGGATAGCCCCCTTGGCGCCGCCGTAGATCTTCTCGGCAAAACGCGTGGCCAACTGGTCGAAATGACGATCACTCATGGGAGAACCGCCGTTCGCTGTCGGCCAACTTGGCGCGCACCACCTCATTCATGTCCAGGCCCAACTCACTGCACAGCAACAGCAGGTACAGCACGATATCGCCGACTTCCTGGCCGGCGTGGGCCAGTTTGTCAGCGGGCAACTGGCGCGACTGGTCTTCGGTCAACCACTGGAAAATCTCCACCAGCTCGGCCATTTCCACACTGGCAGCCATGGCCAGGTTTTTCGGGCTGTGAAATGGCTTCCAGTCGTTGTTATCGCGGATGCGGTGCAGGCGTTCGGTGAGGTGTTCGAGGTTCATGCGGGGGCTCCTGAAGGTGTATAGCTTCGGGGGGATGGGCGTTGAAGGCAAGTGAACCTTTAGGCCGCCATCGCGGGCAAGCCCGCTCCCACAGTTGATTGGGTTCACACGGTCAAAATGTGGGAGCGGGCTTGCCCGCGATAGCGATCTAATCGACGACGCTGAACTCCAGCCGGGCAGTTTGGCCAGCCTCATCCAGCACACTCAATTGATAACGCCCCAATTGCTCGAAACTGGTGTTGATAAAATCCTGGTTAGCACTGTCCCCCAACGGCGCGCCATTGAGGAACCACCAACGCCGCCCACTGCCCCCCAGTGCGGAAAGCTTCAGGCGCAGTGCTTGCTGGCTACCCGCTGGCAACCGCAGTTGATCGCCCTCACGCACGCCGACGATCGACAGGGGTGAAGACGCCGCCAACGCCGGTGGCGGGCAGTCGGGATCAGCGGCCGGAATACGGGCTTCGCGACGTTCGATCCTGGGCAGCCATGGTTCCAAGGGCGCGGGCCAGAGGGCGATATTTTTGAGCGACGCTCCCGGGCAACTGGCATCGACCCGCAAGCCCTTCGCATTGACCCAGACAGGCTCCATCAACCCCACGCTCAACGGCTGATCCAGCGCCTGCAGGGTTGGCGGCGTGGTGTTGTCCAGCGTCCAGGCGAAGCGCTGGCGGCGGCAGTTGGGGTCGGAGCGGCTCATGGGCTGGCCCAGCGGCCAACAGATCGCCGCCACGCCGACATTGGCCGGCACCGGCTTAACCGGGGCACTGATGCCGCGCTGGCTGTCGCGGTTGGTCAGCACGTCATGCACCTGCAACATCAACGGCGCCGCCGAGGCCAGGCCGAACTGGCCGGGCACCGGTGTGCCGTCCGGGCGGCCGATCCACACACCGATCAGGTAACGCGGCCCCACGCCAATCGCCCAGGCATCCCTAAAGCCATAGCTGGTACCGGTTTTCCAGGCCAGCACCGGGCGCTGCACCAATTCGGCACGAGGGTCACGGTCGGGCCGGGCCTGGCCGCTGAGGATGCGCCGCACAATCCACGCCGCCCCCGGCGACAGCATCGGGCGCTCGCGCAGTACATCGTCGGGCTGCAAACGAATCGTCGCGCTCTTGCCGTCCCGCGCGAAGGCACTGTAGCCACTCACCAGGTCTTCCAGGCGGCTGCCGGCACCGCCGAGGATCAGCGCCAGGTTGGGCTCGGCCAGCGCCGGCAAGGCCAACGGCACGCCACCGATGCGCATCTGCGCGGCAAACCGCTTCGGCCCGTAGGCTTCCAGCAACTGCACGGCCGGCAGGTTCAGCGAGCTGGACAATGTCGTACTCGCCGGCACCGCACCGCTGAAGCCCATGGAGAAGTTGCCCGGCCGGTAATCGCCATAGCGCCGGGGCACGTCCTGTAACAGGGATTCGGAGTGGATCAGCCCGTCGTCCAGGGCCATGCCGTACAGGAACGGCTTCAAAGTCGACCCAGGTGAGCGTAGGGCGCTGACCATGTCCACATGGCCAAAGCGCTTGGCGTCGTTGATGTCCACCGAGCCCAGGTAAGCCCGTACGGCCATGCTCTCTTCTTCCACCACCAGGATCGCGGCCGAGGTGTGCTCCGGCAGACGCGCCCGCCAGCCCAGCAGCAGGTCTTCAAGACGGCGTTGCAGGGTGGCGTCCAGGGTAGTGCGGATCAACGGCGGACTGTCGGGGCGGTTCAGGCGCCGGGCCAGCAACGGCGCCAGGCTCGGCTCCAGGCGGGGCGCGAGCAGCAGCGGTTCCTCCAGGGCTTCATCGACGGCTGACTGCGGCCACACCTGAAATTCGGCGAGACGGCGCAGCACTTTGTCGCGAGCTTCCTGGGCGCGCTGGGGGTGACGGTCCGGGCGCAGGCGGCTGGGGCCTTGGGGCAATACGGCGAGCAAGGCAGCTTCGGCGTGGGTCAGTTGGGACGGGGATTTGCCCAGGTATGCCCAACTGGCCGCGGCCACGCCCTGCAAGGTGCCGCCGAACGGTGCGCGGTTGAGGTACAGGTTGAGGATCTCGTCCTTGGACAGGTACCACTCCAACTGCGCGGTGCGCCACAACTGGCGCAACTTGCCGTGGAAGGTGCGCGAATGTGGGTCCAGCAGCCGCGCCACCTGCATCGACAAGGTGCTACCGCCCGACACCACCCGTGCGCCGGTGAGGTTCTGCCACGTCGCCCGCACCAGCGCCAGCGGGTTTACCCCGGGGTGCTGGTAGAACCAGCGGTCTTCGTAGGTCAGCAGCGCGTCGAGGTAATAGGGTGAGACTTCACTTGTTTGAATCGGGTAGCGCCACACGCCGTTGGCATCGGCAAACCGCCATAACGGCGTGCCATCCTCGGCGAGTACCACCCGGGCCAGGTCGTCCTTGGGCAAGGGCAAGGGCCAGATGCGGTCGGCGAGCCACAGCAGGGCAATGATCAACATCACAATGCCCAAGGCCCAGCGCAAAACCCGTAGGAGCCGGCTTGCCGGCGATAGCGGTGGCGGTGGCGGTGGCGGTGAGACAGTTGGCAGATGTGTCACCGCTCCACCGCCTTCGCTGCGGTGCGACGTTTCGACAAGCCAGCTCCCACATTGGACCGAGTACACCCGCGATAAAGGAAACCCATGTTTAAACCTTCAAACCTCTATGCTGGTAGGGAACTAGCCTGTCGCATTAACAACCAAAGGCACAGATACGCCCACCTTCTCATCAGGACACACATATGCAGGTAGAAAGCTTCTTCGAATGGTTGGGCCAGGCGCTCGGTTCCGTCATCCGCTTTATCGTCGACGGGCTCAGCGGTTTGTTCGGTGCCTTGACCCACGCCGGCGGCAACTTTATCGAAGGCCTGTCGCGCACGTTGGACATGGACACCTCGATCATTAGCATCCTTACCCTGATCATCGGCCTGATGCTGCTGTATTCGGCCGTGCGCGCGTTCATGCGGGCGTCGATCATCATGGGGATCATCTGGTTGATGCTGGGGTTGTGGCTGCTGAGCTGGGTGGTGCACTGACACCGCAATCCCTTGTAGGAGCCGGGGGGGGGGGGGGGGGGGGGGGGGGGGAG
>NZ_JBWKRS010000026.1:51641-59149 GCF_059419385.1 Pseudomonas sp. GW821-FHT05H12
CCGGCGATGAGGCCCTGAAGACCGCCATCGCCGGCAAGCCGGCTCCTACAGGTTATTTGCCTTTGATCACCAGGTCGGCCGGGGTTTCACCCACTGCCTGCCAGTTCGGCCGGTACATCGACTCCACTTGCGGCGGCGGCACCCGGTAAGTGCCTGGCGTTACAGCCCGTGCCAGGTACAGCAGGTGGGTCGTGCCAGACTCTTCCAGCTTCAGCGCCGCCACGTAGCGGTCATCGCGGAACTCCTGGTGCTTGAGGGCCGCATTCTGCATCGACTCACGCCATTCCTTCACTTGGCTGCTGGCGTCTTCCAGGCTGGCGGCGCTTTGCGCCAGGTTCTGGTTTTCCAGCTCCAGGCCGGCCGGCAGCATGTCTACCACCAGGGCATCCGGCACGCGCTGTTTGGCGCTCACCGCCAAATGCACCAGCACCAGGTCACCGCTGTTGAGGTTGCGCAGGTTCAACGGCTGGCCATTCATGCCCAGGTAGTCGCGACGGATGCTCAAGTTATCCCCACCCGCTGCTGGAGGCAGTTGTGGATACCCCGAGATCGTCAGTTGTTGATAAACAGGCGCCTCACCATGATTGCTCAGGCTCAGGTCACTCGACAGCAGCTTGCCATCCAGCGCCAGCGTCGACTGTTGATTATTTAGCTCCTGCACACCCCCACTACCGGTAAGCGTCACTTGCCAATTCGCGTCCGGCTTGGCAAACCCCAGGCGTCCGGCGAGGAACAGCGAATTACGCTCTTGGGTCGACAGGTACGGGCTGGCCGCCAGCAAATCCGAGAGCGTAAACAGGCGTTCCTCACGCTTGCCCTTGGCCAGGTCGTTCTCCTCCAGTAGCGCCAGGATCATCGCCTGGTCGCGCAATGGGCTGCCGTAGTCGGCCAGCCATTCCTTGGCGTTGCGCTGCACTCCCAACCCGGCGAGCAAGGCTTGGTCCGCCCGTGGCTGATCGCCCATTTTCTGCAGGGCGATCGACAGCTGTACCAGCGGCAAGCCTGAGCGCGCATCGCTGCGCCGCTCGAACAGGCCGCGCAATGCACCCAAAGGCGCCTGCTGGCTGCGTGCCAGGACCATACCCGCGTAGGCCTGCACGGCAAAGCGGGTGTGGTCGGCATTGTCGCTGTAGTCGACTTCGATCAGGTTGCGCTCCTGCACATAACGCAGCAGGCGTTCGCTGGCCTTCTTCAAGGCCTCGGGCGGTACGGCAAAGCCCTGGTCGCGAGCGCGCAGCAAGAAGTCGGTGACATAGGCGGTCAACCAATATTCTTCTTCGCCATCGGCGCCCCACAGGCCGAAGCTGCCGTTGTAGCGCTGCATGCCGAGCAAACGCTCGATGCCCAGCTCGATCTTGCGTTTGCGTTCAGTGTCCGACTCGCCTTTGATCGCCAGTTGCTTGAGCAACGCATCATCGGCATACAACGACGGATACAAACCGCTGGCAGTCTGCTCCAGGCAGCCATAGGGGTACGCCTTGAGCGCGCGGATCTGCGCCCCCAGGTTCAGCGGCGGCCGGCTCGACAGGCTCAGCAGCGCCTCGCGCCCCGACGCATCGAATTGATCCAGAGTGCCCGCGGGCAGGCTCCACGGCTGGTCCTTGAGCACTGCACGGTAATGTTTAAGCAACGCCGGATACGCCGGGCGCACGCCCAAGGTCCATTCGCGGCTGAACGGCGGCAGGTTTTCACCCGGCAGGTCCAGACCATTCACGGTGACCTTGACCTTGCCCTGCCCCAGCCCGCCCCAGGCCTTGACCGGGATGCGTAGCGTGGTGCGCTGGCCTTGTTTCAACTCCACGGTCTGCGCGGCACTGTTGACCAGCTCCAACTGCCCTTCAGTCGTCAGTTGCACATCGAGCTTCTGTGCCTTGCCCGACAGGTTGGACAGGTCCAGCGCCAGGGTGGTCTGGTCACCACCGGCCAGGAAACGCGGGGCCGATAGCTCGGCAATCAGCGGGGCGGCAATCACCGTCTTGGCTTCGGCCATGCCATAGCGGTCGTCGCTCCAGGCCTGGGCCATCAGGCGCAGTTCGCCGTTGAAGTCGGGGATATTGACGCTGACCTCACCCTCGCTTTTGTCATTCAAGACCACCGGCGCGCTTTGCAGGGCGACGATGGTCACACTGGTGTCCGGGCGCTTGCCGCCCTTGGCCAAGGCGGCATCGCCGCCGAACGCCAGACTGGCCAGACGCCCCTGGCCGGCTTCGATCAGCTGGCCGTAGATGTCGAACTGGTCCACGCCATAGGCCTTGCGGCCGAACAGGCTGGAATACGGGTCCGGCGTCGGGTATTCGGTGATATTGAGGATGCCCACGTCCACCGCCGCCACCAGCACATGCACCTGTTTCGGCACGCTGCCATCGGCATTTCTGGCGGCGACCTTCACGGTCAGCGGTTGTTTGGGGCGCATTTTTTCCGGCGCGGTGAGAGTCACGCCGAGCTTGCGCTGGGTGCGGTCCAGCGGCAGATGCAGCAGGCCCACGGCACGCTTGGGCGTAATGTTGGCTTTGCGCTCGCCCGGGCGAATCACCAGGGCACTCACATACAGGTCATGGCGCGACCATTTCGGGTCGAGCTTCACAGCGAAGCTTTTACCTTCGGCCGGCACATCGATTTCCTGCCACCACAGCGGCCCTTCGGCAGATTCCACCAGCAGGTAGCCTTTGCCCGCCGCGGGCGGGGTGACGGTGACGTTGGCAGTATCACCGTCGCCATAGGCCGGCTTGTCCAGCGCCAGCTTGACCTGGTCAGGACGTACGGCGCCGCCTTCGGTGTTGTCCTGGGCCTGGTAGCCGGCCCAGAAGCGCAGGCTGCTGACCAGTCCGGTCTGCGGGTCTTCAACCTCCACACGGTACGGGCCCCACTCCACCTGGAAGCTGACCTTGGCAGTGTCGCCAGCCTTGATGTTCAGGGTCTGCTCATCAAGGTTGAGGAATTTCTCGTTGAAGTGATAGCTCCAGCCATCGTTGTCGGAGTAGTTCCAGTAGTAGTCACGGCGCTCGCGCACCAGGCGTACCTTGAGGTTTTGCGCGGCGAGTTTCTGCCCATCCTGGTTGGCCACCAGCACTTCGAACTCTGCCGGGCCATCACCATTGGTTTCCTTGCCATCAAACAGCCCACGCAGGCCCGGCAATTGCTCGGCCGGCCAGATTGGCTGCACCAGGCGCCGGGTGATCGGCCGACCGCCCGACTCTTGCAAGCTGGCCTGTACGATCAATTGCAACGGCGATTTGACGTGGGCCCACTTGCTTTCCAGGGTCAGGTCTTCCTGTCCCTTGGCGTCGAGCACGCTTTCGTCCAGTTCGAAATCCTGGCTCAGTTCTTCTTCGGTGATGGAGCCGAACTGGTAACCCGGCAGCGCCTTGACCGCCTCACGCAACGGCCGCACATAGACCTGGCCGCTGACCCGGTTACCCGAGGCTGGCGCACCGTAGAGGTAGCGACCGTTGACGTGAATCACCGGGTTGTCCGCCGGGCTCAAGGCGGTGTCGCTGCCCTTGAGTTCCAGTGCCAGGCGTTCCGGCAGGAAGTCTTCAACGAGGAATTCATACAACTGCGGTTTACCGTCGCCCAGGTCGAACACCAGTTGCCAGCGCCCGGTCGGCGCTTCGCCGGCCAGTTGCAATTGGTATTGGTAGAGACCGGAGGCATCGGCATCCCACACGAATTTGCGGCTCACCTGTTCATCCGGGCGACGTACTTCGACGCTCACCGGTTGCGGCTTGACGGCATTGCCATCCTTGTCGCGCAGCAAGGCGTTGAGCAACACGGTTTCGCCGGGGCGATATAGGTCACGCGGGCCGAATACAAAGAACTGCAAGGGGTGCGAGGGTTGGCCGCCGATGTCGAACTCGGCTAGGTCCAGGGCAGCGCTGTCGAGGCGCAGCATGCTGGTCTGCTCGCCTTGCTTGGCCAGCAGCACTCGGGCTTTTTTCGGCAACGGCAACTCGGCGTGACCGCCCTTCTCGGTCTTGCCCTGGCCGAGTACACGGCCTTCGGAATCGAGCACTTCGAGGTCGACGCCATCCAATGCCTTGCCGCCTTCCAGCGCTTGGGTAAACACGTCCAGGCGATTGGCGTAGCGGTGCACCGACAGGCCGATGTCGCTCAAGGTGAACATCGTGGCTGGTTGGGAATAGTTGTAGGTGCCGGAAGCCCGCATCACCGCCAGGTACACGCCCGGCTCCTGCAATTGCTTGAGGCCGGCGATCGGCAGCAGCAGGGTTTCGCGGGTGTTGCGTGCCGGGTTCAGGTCGAAGCGCCCGCCATAGACCAGGTCGGCCATCGGCAGCAGTTCACGGGCTTCATAACTTTGCAGGCTGGTATTGCGCCCCCACTGCGCGAGGAACATTGGCAGTGAGCCGGGTTTGACGCGGAAGAATTCGACATCGATCTTGTCGACGTTCAGCGCGATCACCGGCAGGCCTTCGGCCAGGCGGGTCGGCAGCAGGGTGCCGCGGCTGGCGAAGCCGACGGTGGCTTGCAGGTCGCGGGTTTCCAGGCGGTCGTTGTAGTCGGCGGCGAGGGTGTTGCCGTTGACTGCCTTGAGCCCGGCGTCAACTGTGAGCACCAGTTTGCGCTGGGGCTCCAGGTGGCGCAGGCGCAGCTCCATGAGGTTGTCGGAAATTTCCCAGGCGCCGTCGACCTTGCCGGACTTGCTGTCCACCAGGTGGAGTTTGTCGGCGAATTTCTGATCGGGATCCAGGGGAATGGAAAAGCTCACGGAGAGCGTGCTGGCACCGTCGAGCTGCACTTCGGACACGTCCACCACGCTCAACTCGCGCCCGGCATAGCGCTGCTTCAGCGCCGCCACATCCACCGCCGCCTTGACGGGCGTGGGCGCAACGGTTGCCGCCGCAGGTGCGGTCGGGGCAGCCGGTTTATCGGAGGAATCGCAGGCGCTCAGCAGGGCCAGCGCGCAGGCCAGGAACAATCCTTTGTTAAGCATGAGGCACTCGTAGTGAGAGGGTCCGAGAGATGAACTATATATCAGGCCGTGGGCGGCCGATGTGGTGCTGGTCACATTGACCGACGGAGGGTGGTTTGGTTCTTTACAAGAGGTAAAGCCAAGCCAAATCCCACACACACACCGAGGAACCTGTGGGAGCTGGCTTGCCTGCGATGGCGTAGTTTAATGCCCCATATCCGGTGACTGACATACCGCCATCGCCGGCAAGCCGGCTCCTACATTGGTTCTGCGGTGTGAGGGAGGGGCGGTTACAATGCCGCTCCACCGAGGAGCCTTGATGACTGCCCTGCTTAACGACTGGCGCCACCGCCCTACCCATCGCCGCGTCTGGGCCCTGGCCGCGCCGATGATCCTGTCGAACATCTCGGTGCCGTTGGTGGCGCTGGTCGACAGCATGGTCATCGGCCACCTGCCCCATGCCCATCAGTTGGGTGCGGTGGCCGTCGGCGCCAGCTTGTACACCTTTCTCGCCTGGGCCATGGGCTTTTTGCGCATGGGCTCCACCGGTTTTGCCGCCCAGGCCGCCGGGCGCAATGACGGCGCGGCGCTGCGGCAGATCCTGCTGCAAGGCCTGTTGCTGGCGCTGGGGCTGGCGATGCTGCTGGGCACGGTGGGCATTCCCTTGAGCCACCTGGCCCTGGAATGGATGCAACCCTCCCCCGAACTCAATGAACTCACCCGCGAATTCTTCCACACCCGCCTGTTCGGCCTGCCCGCCGCGCTGGCCAGCTATGCGCTGGTCGGCTGGTTCCTCGGCACGCAAAACGCCCGTGCACCGTTGGCGATTTTGCTGACCACCAACCTGGTGAACATCGCCCTGAACCTGTGGTTCGTCCTGGGACTGGACTGGGGCGTTGTCGGCTCGGCGCGTGCGTCGGTCGTGGCCGAATGGACCGGAGCCCTGCTTGGCCTGGCCCTCACGCAAAAGGCCTTGCGCGCCTACCCGGGGCATATTGCCTGGGCGGCGCTGAAGGTCTGGGAAAGTTGGCGCCCGCTGCTGGCGGTGAACCGCGACATCTTTATCCGCAGCCTGGCGCTGCAGTCGGTGTTTTTCATGATCACGGTGCAGGGCGCACGCCTGGGCGATGCCACCGTGGCGGCCAATGCACTGCTGCTCAATGGCCTGCTACTGACAGCCCACGCGCTGGACGGGCTGGCCCATGCCGTCGAAGCCCTGTGCGGCCACGCCATCGGCGCCCATGACCGCCAATCCCTGCGCCGTTCACTGGTGGTGGCCGGAGGTTGGTCGCTGATCGCCAGCCTCGGCTTTGCCTTGCTGTTCACCTTCGCCGGGCACCTGTTTATCGCCATGCAGACCGATATCCCCAGCGTGCGCGAAACCGCCGACATTTACCTGCCGTATCTGGCGGTGCTGCCACTGATTGCAGTGTGGAGTTACCTGCTGGACGGCTTGTTCATTGGCGCCACCCGAGCGCGGGAGATGCGCAACGGCATGCTGCTCACCGTGGCCCTGACGCTGCCATTCGCCTGGACGTTGCAGGGCCTGGGCAACCATGGGCTGTGGATCACCTTCCTGCTGTTCATGGCCCTGCGCAGCCTTACTTTGTGGGCGATTGCGTGGCGCCTGAACCGGCAGAATCAGTGGCTTGGATAAACGCGGTCACACGGTCCAGCACCGGCGCCAGCCAGCGTAGCGGCCGGGAGATTGAAGCCACCAACGTCGCATGGCTGGTCTTGGTGAAATAGGACACTTGGACGGGCACGCCAGCGGCGCGCAACTTGCTCGCCAGTCCACCGGTATTGCGCGTTGGGTTGACCAGGTTGTCGTCGGTTGACGCAAGCAACAGTGCAGGCGGCGCACCGCCGCTGACGTGGTTGATAGGCTGGGACTCGGGCGGCGAGTTCGGGAAGAAGAACACCGGCCGCACATCCCGGTTCTCGATCGGCAGGAAGTCATACGGCCCGGCCAGGCCGATCCAGCCTTTGAAAATGGCGGGCGAAAAACCCACCGCATTCAACCAACGCGCATCCAGCGCCAGCATCGACGCGTTATAGGCGCCGGAGCTGTGGCCCATCACGTAGAGTTGTTTTGGGTCGGCGCCGAACCCAGCGATGTGCTTGTAGGTCCAGGCCACCGCCTGGGCGCCGTCCTGGAGAAAGGCGGGGTATCGCACTTGCGGGTAGAGCCGGTAGTCGGCGATGACAACGACGATACCGCGTGAGGCCAGGGCTTCACCGACGAAACCGTAGTCGTCCTTTGAGCCGCTGTTCCAGCTGCCACCATAGAAAAACACCACGACCGGGGCATTGGAGATCGCCGGGATGGGTCGGTAGATATCGAGTTTCTGCCGGGGATCAGTGCCGTAGGCAATGGCAGAAGTTTTGGTGAAGGTACTGGAGGGAGTGAGTGCGTTGAGCACATTGATGGGGGAGCAGGCTGCCAGGAAGGCGGCGAGTGCCAGGGTGAACGCTTGCAGGAGCTTGCTCGACATCATTCACCTCGACTATCACCTGTAGGAGCCGGCTTGCCGGCGATGGCGTCCTTGAAATACCTGCGTGTCTCAAGGGCCGCATC